>JAYRVK010000488.1:0-13495 GCA_041918555.1 Sandaracinaceae bacterium | reverse complement strand
TCCGGCGGGACGTACGCGGCGTCGGCGCCCGCATCGCCCGGGCCGGCGTCCATCGCCGTCGGGCCCGCGTCCAGACCCCCGCCGCCGTCGCACCCGAGCGCGAGCCACAGCATCGCGAGCGTCACGTCCCTCCGCTTCGATCAGAACGGGAAGAAGCGGGCGAACACGTCGTCGGCGTCGTGCGTCACGGCCATCCACACGGGGCTCGTGTCGGTGCCCCCCGCGGCGACCGCGACCTCGATCGCCGAGCCCGCGACCTCGAAGTCCGCGGTGGTCGGGGGGGCCTCGCGGTTGGGGATCGGATCGCCCGCGCTCGAGAGGTAGCGCGCGCGCGCGGAGCCGCGGCTGACGAACGCGACCGCGAAGCTCGCGCTCCCGGCCGCGATCGAGGGCTGCTCCTGGGGCCCCGTCGTGTCGGTGTTGAGGACGAACGCGTCCTGCCGCGGGGTGCCGTCCGCGGCGAAGGCGCGCGCGCCGATCCCCGTCGCGCCTCCGTCCGAGAGCTCGTCGCGCCACGCGACCACGAAGTCGCCGCCGCGCTGCGCGCCGACGGCGGGCTGGTCCTGGGTGCCCGCGCCCGCCGACGCGACGACGGCGGCCGCGTCGCGCGGCGCGCCGTCGGCGCCGAAGCGCTGGACGTGCACGTCGCCGCCCGCGGTCATCGCGACGACGAAGCCGTCGCTCGTCCCCGCGACGTCGGGCGAGGCGGCGCGCGTGAGGCCTGCGCCGACCGGGAAGGGCATCGCGGTGAACGCGCCCGACGCGAACGCCGCGCCGCTCAGGCCGGTCGCCGACATCGCGTCCTCGTAGACCACCATCATCGTCCCGTTGCCCGCGAACGCGACGGCGGGGTTTCCGCCCGGCATCCCCGACGAGCCGTCGTACACGCGCACGCTGTTGCCGCCGTTCTGGGGGACGCGATCGCTCCCGAAGAACGCGACGCGGATGTCGGGGCCCGCGTTGAAGTCGACGAACGCGAGCCCGATCCGCCCATCCCCCGCGACCGCGACGTCCGCGAGGAGCTGCGAGCCGAGCTCCACGTCGGTGAGGATCGTGTCGAGGTCGGCGTCCATCGAGAGGATGCTCGGCGAGGTGATGGTCGATCCGTCGGGGTTGATCGTGCGGAGCAGGATCGAGGTGTTCGCCGAGTCGTAGGTGAGGCTCCAGCGCTGCCCGGTCGCGCCGCCCACCGCCGCGTGGTTCTGCACGCCCGCGGTGGTCGTGTTCACGATGAACGGCTCGGTGCGGCACGTGCCGGAGCAGCCGTCGCCGTCCGTCGTGTTCCCGTCCTCGCACTGCTCGTCGGGGCTGTGCGTGCCGTCGCCGCACATGCCCATCCCGATGATCGGGAGCAGCGTGAGCCGCACCTCGCGGGTGTCGCCGTTCGAGATCATCGAGGTCGCGCAGGCGGTCGCGATGAAGACGTTCGGGATCATGGTCACCGGGTCCGTGCCCTTGCCGCGCACGAGCACCGTGTAGCTCCCCTCGGGCACGTCGACGTTCGCGGTCGCCCGCGAACCCTCGACCGTGAGCGACAGATCCGCGATCGCCTCGAGCACCATGCCCTCGGGCACGTCGGGGACCTCGGGGGTCACGAGGCCCGTCGTCGGGTCGCAGGTGTACGCGTCCCCCGGCAGGATGAAGAGGCGCAGGGGGCCCTCGACGTCGTCGATCAGCGCGAGCGGGTCGTGGATCGCGAGCCCCGAGGACCCGACCTCGGGCGCGCAGGACGCGGACGCGACGAGCGCGAGCGCGGTCGCCAGGCTCGATGAGCGCATGGGCCGACTCTACCCCGATCGTCCGGGCTCGCGCATCCAATCCGAGCGAGGCAGCCGCGCGAGCAGCGGATCCACGCGCGTCGACCAGTCCTCGTGCCCGGCCTCCGCGAGGACCTCGCCGAGGCTCACCCGCGCCTCGCCGAGCTCCTCGAGCGTCGCCGCCTCGCACGCGGTCACGCGCACCGTCCAGCGCGCACCGTCGGGCTCGGCGCGAGCCACGAGCCGCGCGTCCTCGAGGTCGCCCGCCCAGAGCCGCGCCTCGTCCTCGTCGTCGGTCGACGCGACCGCGATCTCTCCGCGCTCGAAGCGCTCGAGCTCGGTCACCACGATCTCCGCGGGCCCGCCGATCTCGCCCTCGAGCAGGGCCCGCGCGCCGTCGAGCGCGCGCTCGGTCACCCCGCCCGCGAGCACGTCCCAGTGCTCGACGTCGCAGTGCCCGTCGGCCTCGAAGAAGGCGAAGGGCCCCACGCTCGCGAGGGTCACGCGGCCGGTCCCGCCGACCTTGGTGCCCCGCCCACCCGCGACGAGCTGCGAGCGGCCCTCCGCGCGGCCGGCGGCCCGGAAGCGGACCACGTGGCTCGTCTCCCAGGCCTCGGTGAGCGCGTAGTCCGCGTGCTCCTCGACGTGGGCGCTGAACGCGAGCTCCGGGGCGAGGAGCTCGAAGGCCTGCTCGCTCCAGCGCGCCATCAACCGGCCGGTGTCGAGGAGCGATCGGGTCTGGCCGACGAAGGACCAGCGGGCGCGGTAGAGCACGAGCACGCCCGGGACCGTAGCTCAGACGCGCCGCTTCGCCGCCGGCTCCTCGTCGACGAGGACCTCCTCGACGGCCGCCTCCTCCGGCGCGTCCACCTCGACGCGGACCCCCGGGGCCCTCTGGTGCCGGGTCGCGACCTCGACGAGGGCCTCGAAGAGCGCGCGCGCCTGGGTCAAGGAGCGCTCGCCCATCCTGCGGAACGGGGCGCGCACCAGCGCGAGCACGAGCAGGACCATCAGCGGCCCGAACCAGAGGAAGTGGCCCTCCGCGAGGCTCCGGAGGAAGAAGTCGTGGACGACCGCGAAGATCAGCAGCGCCGAGAAGCCGCCGCCGAGCGCCCCCACCGAGAGCGCCCCGAGCGCGAGCCCCGACGCGTCCTGCGTCAATGATATTTGCGTCCTACCGTCTCGCTCGCGCAGCGAGAACCCCGTGGCCGTGAGCGTGCGCCCGACCTGGCGCACCTCGCGCCCGCCGCGCGCGCGCAGCAGATCCGCGATCGCCTCGAACCCCGCCTCGGACACCTCGAAGTCCAGCGTCCGCTCGAGGTGCACGCTCGCGGGCCCCCCGAGGATCGGCGAGCGGGTCTCGCGATCCACGTCGCCGGGGCTCCCCGTCGGGGTCGCCCCGGTGAGGCGCTCGATGGTCTCGTTCTTCTGCTCGACCTCGCGCTCGAGCTCGGCGACCCGCGCGCGCAGCGTCTCGGTCTCGTCGCGAAAGGCCACGCCCGGAGCGTACCCCGGCCCCCGACCGCTCAGGCCATGATCGGGAGCGAGCCCTCGTCCCGCCGGATCGCCGGCGCGGGCGCCTCCTCCGCCCGATCGATCGCGGCCTGCTCCTCGGCGGTCGGCCGAACGACCGAGTCGAGCACCTTGCGGTAGAGCGCGTCGGCCGACGGGATGAGGTCCTTGGCCTCGACGGCCACGCGGCGCGCGAGCGCGGGCATGAACGGCGCCACGTCGCGGAGGGTGGCCGCGACCCGCGGCGCGTCCTCGGAGGCCCACTTCCGTAAGCCCTTCGCGAAGCGCGTCGCGTGGACCCTCGCGCGTCCGAGCCGGCTCGCCCTCACGAGCGGCCCGACCTCGTGGACGAGGTCGGCGCCGGTGACCGCGCCGACGTGGGGCGCGCGGTGCAGCGGGTGCGCGTAGCGCGTGCCCTTCACGAACGCCCGCACCTCGTCCTCGGTGACGCGGTGCGTCGCCAGCGCCGCCTCGTACTCGGCCTGCGCGCGCTGCCGCGCCTTGAAGAGGAACATCTGGACACGGGAATAGAAGTTGACGGCCCCGTCGCCGCTCGTCTCGACCGCGCAGAAGATCGCGTCGGGGTAGCGCTCGGTGATCAGCGACTGCACGCCGTCCGAGACGCCGCTCGAGGGCATGCAGCCGAAGGGCTTCACGCTGAGCGTCATCGTCGCCTTGTCGTGCAGGACGTTGAGGATGAGCTTGGCGACCTCCAGGTGGCCTTCGCCGCCCCGGAGCTCCTGGTTGTAGTACTCGGTCCCGACGTCCGCGACCTCGTCCATGTCCGGCAGGTGGTGGCCGTGGAGCCCCATCAGGTGGGCCCAGCTCTGCCACCACGTCCGCAGCGCGAGCTCGCCGAGGAAGAGCCCCGCGAGGGTGAGCCCGACGTCGCTCCCCTCGAGCCCGAACTTGCCGCCGTCCGCGCCCTCGAGGTCCATGCGCGCCTTCGTGTCGTGGCGGAGCTCCCAGAGGTTGTAGAGGAGCAGGTTCGCGATCACCTGGATGCCGACCTCCGCGCCCTCCTGCTCGAGGAACCGCTGGAGGTGGTAGTTGCCGTCGCCCTCGGTGGTCATCGCCCAGAACTCGCCGAGCACGGCGACGCTCGGCTTGGGCCGCAGGCGATCGACCTCGACGCCGGCGAAGATCCGGCGGCAGCGCCAGATCGCCGCGAGGATCGAGGTCTTCTTCTCGAGCGCGCGGTAGATCTCTTTCTTCGCCGCCGAGGCCGCGCGATCCGTCGCGCCGGCCTCGACCTCGAACGGCCGGAGCCGGTAGGAGATCAGGTTGATGATGTCGCCCGCGAAGAGCGCCTTGCCGATCGTGAGGAAGAAGGTCGGATCGAGGACGAGCCCGAGCTCCTCGCCGGTCGCCTGCTTCATCCCGCCGGTCTGCTGGAAGAGCAGCACGCGGAAGCCGTCGAAGCCGGCGTCGCGCAGCGCCTTGCGGTACTCGGTGACGTACATGCCGAAGCGGCACGGCCCGCACGCGCCCGCCGTCATGAAGAGGTAGTGCTCGACGATGTGCTCGGGCGAGAGGCCCTCCTCGTCGCGCAGCCTGCAAAGCTCCTTGACGAGGTTCCCGACCGTGAAGTAGGTCGGGTTGCACTGCCCGCGGTTGCCGAACTCCTTGCCGAAACGCAGCGAGGTCGTGTCCGGGCAGCGGAGCGCGCGCGTCGTGTAGCCCAGGCCCTTGAGCGCCCCCTCGACGATCTCGTCGTGCGCGATCGTGAGGCCGCCGATCAGCATGGTGGTGTGGGGGCGCTGCTTGGCCGAGAAGAACGGGTCGATCATCTCGTCGCGCCAGTGCTCGCGGGTCTCCTCGAGCCCGAGCGCCGCGCGCTGCTCGGCCTCGAACCGCGCCAGCTCCGCCTCGATGTCCAGGTCCGTGCTCGTCCTCATGCGCTCACCCTCTCCAGCGAACCGTCGCTCTTCTTCCGGCCGAGCTGGATCAGCCCGTGCGGCCGCGCGTCCGCGTCCGCGCGCGTCTCCACCACGTAGCCGCCGAGCCGCTCCCGTAGCTCCGCGATCTGCGCCTCGACCGCGGGGTCGTGCTGGCGCTTGCGCACCAGCTGCGTCCGCTTCAGCTCGAGCAGCTCGAGCCTCTTCTCGTCGAGGCGCCGCGCGAGCTCCCGCTTCTTGTTCGCGAGATCCTCGAGCCGCTCCTGGTGGAGCGCGAGCGAGTGCGCGTAGGTCTTCACGCGGATCTTGATCGAGCCGCCGGGCTTGTTCGCGTCGAGGTCGTGGAGCGCGGAGTAGGGCACCGCGCTCCGCTCGACGATGCGATCGATGATCCCGAAGGTCGGCGCGTCGTGGCCGCACTTGAAGCTCGAGAGATCGAGCAGCACGACGTTCGGGTGGCGCGCGGCGAACTTCACCGCCCACACCTTCTGGGCGCTGTTCGCCGAGTAGTTCTCGGGCCACACGTCGTTGATCTCGAGCGGCGTCCGGATCACGCCCCTCGCGAGGTCGTCGGCGAAGAGCGGGTCGAGGTACTCGCGGTCCTTGGGGATCGAGCGGATCGAGAGGATCGGGTAGCCGAGCACCTGGAACTCGTCCGGGATCCCGTGGTGCAGGCCCGGGTCGTGGTGGTACGGGCGGCCGATCACGAGGATGGCGATCGAGCTCTCGCGCTCGACGAGGCGCAGGATGTCGCGGCCCTTGCGCTGGAGCTCCGCGTCGTGCTCCGCGAGGGCCCGGAACGCCTGATCCATCGCGAAGTCGCTCTCGTCCTTCGTCATCCGGAGCGAGGGCCCGAACGTGTCGAAGAGCACCTGCTTCATCCGCACCGGCTCGGAGAAGCTCAGGCTCGGCGCGTGGTACGCGATGCCGCGGGTCGCGAAGAAGTCCTGCTCCTTCGTGAACGCGGCCTTCATCACGTCGGGCGTCCCCGCCACGATCGGGCACGTCGTGTGATCGACCGAGTGGTCGAGGAAGCTCGGCACGTGCGTGAGGATCGGGAAGAAGATCGCGTCGAGCGGCTTCTCCACGTGCGCCCCGAAGAAGAGCTGGTGGAAGTGCGCCTGGACGACCTTGCTCGGGTAGCAGGGATCGACCGAGCCGTACCTCCCGCCCGCCGCGAACATCTCCTCGCCGCTCTCGTCGCTCCACACGAGGTTGCGCGGGTCGAGGCCAATCGACTGGAAGTAGCCCATCCAGAACGGGCCCGTGGAGTACATGTTGAGGACCCGCGGCATGGCGAGCCGGAACCGGCGCCGGAGCTTCTGCGCCTCCTCGCCCGAGCGCTCGAACGGCCGCTCGTAGCGCTCGCGCTCCACCTGGCCCCAGAACGTCCGCGTCACGCGCACGGCGGGCCACGGCGCGCCCGCCTCGGGCGTCGGCGCGAGGTTCTTCCGCTTCTCGAACGCGAGCCGCGCCTCGTGCGTCACGAGGTTCGGGTAGGCGCGCATGATCCGCTTGCGCTCCGCGACGAGCGCGAGCATCGCCTCCTTCGACTCGACCATCCCCTTCTCGCAGGAGAAGCCGCTGATGTAGCGCGAGGTCGAGCCGTCCGGCCGCACCGCGTCGATGAACGTCCGGCTGCACTCGTTCGGGCAGAAGTGGCAGGTCGTCTCGGCGTCGTTCTTGGTCGTGTACTCGAGCTCGATCGCCGCCTCGAGCCCCACGAACGTCGAGCTGCCGCGACGCTTCACGACGCGGAGCGTCTCCATGGCCGCGCCGATCGCGCCGGCCTCGCCGGGGTGCGGGTGCACGTAGACCTCGCCGCCCGGCACGCGCTCCTTGACGTAGTCGACCTGCGCCTTGACCGCGGCGAGGTTGTACTGGGTGCCCCCCTGCAAGACGAATTTCTTGCCCAGCGCGGCCAGGCGCGGCACGCCGACCACGTACTGCCAGACGTTCTTCGGCAGCACCTGCGCGAGCCCCGCGAGGAGCTCCTCCTTGCTGAAGCCCTCCTTCTGGAAGTTCACGCGATCGGTGTCGAGGAAGACCGCGCAGCCGTAGCTGAACTTCGGCGCGAGCTCCGCCGCGAACGCGGTGTCCGCGTACTCGGTGACGGGCAGGCCGAACTGATCGGCCATCGCCTGGAGCAGCATCCCGTTCCCCGCCGAGCACTGGTTCGAGAGCTTGAACGACTTGATGTCGCCGTTCTCCATGAAGAGGACCTTGATGTCCTGCCCGCCGATGTCGCAGATGACGTCGACGTCGCCGAAGTAGTGCGTCGCGCTCATCATGTGCGCGACGGTCTCGACGATGTTCACGTCGGCGAGGAGGCACTCCTCGAGCACGTCCGCCGCGTAGCCCGTCGCGCCGAAGCCCAGGATCTCGAGCTCCACGCCCTTCTGGCGCATCCGATCGCGCAGGTCGCGCAGGAGGTCCTTCGTGTCCTGGATCGGGTTGCCCTTCGAGAGGGCGTACGCCTTCATCACGAGCTCGCCGCGCTCGTCGAGGAGGACGGCCTTGCTGGAGGTGCTCCCGCCGTCGAGCCCGATCACCGCGCGCAGCGTCCCCGTCGCGACGGGCGGCTCGACGAAGCGCGGCACGCGGTACGCCTCGACGAAGCGCTCGCGCTCGGCCTCGTCCTTCGCGAGCGGCGGGCCCGCGCTCTGGCCCAGGCGCGCCTTGCGGCCCTCGGAGATGTAGCGGCGCAGCCCGTCGAGGCCGTGGTAGCGGCCGACCTCCGGCGCCTCGTGGAGGCCGTACATCACCGCGCCGTAGGCGGCGTAGAGCTCCGCGTTCTCCGGCACCACGATGAGCTCCTCGATCGGCACGCTCTCGTCGTAGGCGAAGCCGCGCTCCCGCCACACCTCGGGGATCCGCTTGCGCCAGCACTCCTGGAGGAACGGGAGGTAGGTGTTCGGGCCGCCGAGGAGCAGGACCTTGGGCTTCAGCGTGTTGCCGCGCGTGAGCACCGAGAGGTTCTGGTTCACGATCGCGTCCGCGAGCGAGCAGAGGATCTCGGGCGCGGGGATCCCCGTCTTCACCAGGTTGACGATGTCGGTCTCGGCGAAGACGCCGCACTTGGCCGCGACGTGGTGGAGCTTCTCGCCGTCGAAGTGCAGCCGGCCCGTCTCGGACGCGGGCATGCCGACCTTGATCATGCACTTGTCGATCGTGGCGCCCGTCCCGGAGGCGCACTTGTCGTTCATCGAGCAGGACGCGGTCTTCTCGTTCGTCTCGGGGCTCTGCTTGAAGAGGATGATCTTCGCGTCCTGCCCGCCGAGCTCGACGACGCTGCCCGCGTCGGGGTGCAGCTCCTCGACGGCGAGGGTGACCGCGTTGACCTCCTGGACGAACTTCGCGCCGATCGGCGCCTCGAGCGGCCCCGCGCCCGAGCCCGTGATGAACAGCCGGATCGCGCCCGCGGGCACGTGCTGGAACTGCTGGCCGATCTCGACGAGGAACTCGAGGACCGTCTCGGGCTGCTTGGTGTGGTGGCGCCGGTAGTCGTGCCAGAGGATCTCGCGGCTCGTGGGGTCGACGACCACCGCCTTCACGGTGGTGGACCCCACGTCCATCCCGATGACGATCTGCGTCACGCGGCCTCCCCAGGTGGGAATTCTGACGTCCGTGTCACTGACACGAACGTCACTGACACGAGCGTCAGTACACGGACCGGGCGCCCCGGTCAACGGCTCGTTGGATCGTCGTTGCGGTTCGGCCCCGAATTGCGTTATCGAGCAACCCTTGCCCGACCCGGGCTGCGCGATCGAGGGTGCCGCGATGACTCGGAGCTGCCGCCGCGCGGTGGCCCGCTGGTTGCTCGGGACGGCGCCCGCAACCACTCGGAGGAGAACCCAATGACCACGAAGCGTTCGCTGATGCTGATCCTGCTCTGTTCCGCGGCCCTGTCCCTCTCGCTCGTCGCCTGCGGCGGTGAGGAAGAGGCGGAGGCCGAGACGGCCTCTTCGACCGAGGAGGAGGGCGACGACACCGCCGAGGCGGAGGAGGAAGAGGCCGAGGAGCCCGCGGCCGAAGAGGGCGGCGGCGGCGGCGGCGGCCCGTGCTCGCGCATCTCGGCGTGCTGCCGGGCCTACGTGAACGCGATGGGCGCGACCGTGCCGGCGAGCACCTGCGACGCGTACAACAACGTCGCGGCGCTCCAGGACTCGGTCTGCGAGCAGACGATCGCGGGCTACCGCACCGGCCTCTCGGCGATGCAGAAGGCCATCCCGTCCGAGTGCGAGTGAGCCGAGCCTAGGTCCAGCGACGGATCGCGCGGGGTCCGGATCGGCGTGCGCCGGTCCGGACCTTCGCGTTTCGAAGGCCCGCTCAGCGGTTACCGAATTCGCGGGGCTCGACCGTCTGGAGGTAGGCCCACAGGGCCGCGACCTCGGCGTCGCTGAGGTAGCGGTAGACGTGGTAGGGCATCTGCGCGCGGTCCATCTGCGTGCCGTCGGGCTTGCGGCCCTCGCGGAGCGCGGCGTCGAACTGCTCGAGCGTCCAGCCCTCGAGGCCCGTGGAGTGCGGCGTGAGGTTGAGCGGGGTGCCCAGCTCGGGGGGCGCGCCGGGGATGGGCCCGCCCGAGAGGTGACCGCCGTGGCAGCCGCGGCATCCCTGCGAGATGTTCTCGCCGAGCTCGTCCGGCCCCGCGGGATCGAAGGCGGCGTCCATGTCGATGTGCTCCGCCGGGAGCAGCGGCATCTCGTCGAAGACGCCGACGAGGGCGAGCACCCTCCCGAGCAGGTGGAGCTCGCTCGGGGTGGTCTGCGCGTCGCTCTGGGGCAGCGAGCGCGCGTGCGCCACGATGAGCGCGAGCTCCGCGTCGGGCATCCGCTGGTACTCGTGCGCGGGCATGAAGAACACGGGCGCGCCGTTCGGCCGCACGCCGCGGCGGACGAGGCGGTGGATGTCGGGCGCCGAGAGCGTGCGCAGCACGCCGGTGATGTTCGGCCCCTGCATGGAGAACGGCGGGGCGTCGACGCGGACGCCGCCCGCGCCGTCTTCGCCGTGGCACTCGCCGCAGCCGCGGCTCATCCACAGCCGGTGCGCCTCCTCGCGGTTCTCGTCGGTGATCGCCGGGATCTCGAAGTCGTGGCCCGCCGTCTCGTAGGTCGCGCCGATGCGCGACGACCACCGGAAGTGCGCGACGGCGACCAGGACACCGATGGCCACGACGAGGATCCCGAAGCCGATCCCGAGCCACTTCCCCACCTTCTTCAGTTTGCTCATTCCCCAACCACCTCCAGGTCGTGCGAGGGTCCGCGAACGCCGCGGCCCTGTCAACGAAGGGCGTTGTTTGAATTGACTTGAACTAAATCAACCCAAATAGTACGGGCGTGACCGAGAAGCGCCGCTACCACAGCCCGCTGCGCGCCGCGCAGACCGAGGAGACGCGCGCCGCGCTGCTCGCCGCGACCGAGGAGCTCCTCGTCGAGCTCGGCGTCGACGGCGTGACGATCCCGGAGGTCGCGCGGCGCGCGGGGGTGAGCGCGCCCACCGCGTACAAGTACTTCCCGACCCCCGACGACCTGATGCGCGCGTTCATCGAGCACCTCCGCCCGCGGCTCGGGCTCTCGCTCGAGGAGCTGGCGGATCGCCCCGCGTCCGAGCTGCCCGCGCTCGCCAAGCGGAGCTACCGCCTCTACGAGCGCGTCGGGCCGCTGGTGCGCAGCGCGATGAGCTCGCCGATCTGGCACCGCGCGCCGCTCGCGAGCCCGGTCGATCGCGTCCGCGCCGTCGCCCCGCTCTTCGCGGAGCGCGCGGGCAGGCTGGGGTCGCGGGAGCTCCGCGCCGGGCTCGGCGCGCTCTACCTGTTCGTGTCGCCGCAGACCTGGCGCTGGCTGCGCGAGACGTGGGGCCTGAGCGCCGCCGACGCGAGCCGCGCCGCGGCCTGGGCCATGTCCGTGCTCGCGCGCGAGCTCTGGAACGATCCCCCGTCGCTCGAGCCCGTCGACCTGGAGCACAGCAGGTGAAGATCCACCACGTCACCCTGCCCGCGTTCGATCCCCCGCACGTCGCCGCCGTCCTCGCCGAGCTCGTCGGCGGGAAGGTCTTCCCGATGCCGCACCCCGCCGGCTCGAAGGTCGTCTACGCGGGCGCCGAGGACGGGACGCTCCTCGAGGTCTGGCCCGCGGGCTCGCGCGCGGACGTGGGCTCGCACGTGGCCAACGAGGACGTCGCGCCGCCCGCGCGCTGGCCGCACCACGCGTACCTCTCCGTCGAGGCCGACGAGGCGACGATCCTGCCGTCTTCGCGCGCGAGGGCTTTCCCGCCGAGAAGGTCCACCAGGGCCCGCCGCACAGCGGCTTCACGCTGAACCGGGGCTGGATCGAGAAGCAGCAGGTGATCGAGCTCGCGACGCCCGAGATGGCCGCGCAGGTCGCGGGGTTCATCCGCGCGATGTGCGCGCCGCGTTGAGCCTCCGACACCGACCGACAACGGAGCTTTCGATCATTCACTACGGGCATTTGCGTGCGCTCCGGAGCCCGCTGCGCTCGGCCGGGCCCGCTGCGCGGACCCCGGCCTCGCTCCGCGGTCTCCTGCGCGCGCTCCGCGAGCCGCCCGCCGGCCGCGTCGCGCTTCGCGCGCGCGGCCGACGGCCGTCTCGCTCCGCCCGTCGCGAGCCTGCTCCGCAGTCTCGCGCCGCCGCGGCGAGCCCCTGCGGGTCTCGCCGCGCGCGCTTCGCGCCGGAGATCGAACCCGATGGAGGTCCGTGCGCCGGGTTGCTCACGACGGCCTCGCGGCGAGCAGCGGTTCGATCAGCTCGACCACTCGGGCGACGTGGCTCGCCTCGTCGAGCCCGCGCTCGAGGAGCTGCGCGCGATAGCGCGTGGGCTCGACGCGCTCGTCGAGCGCGAGGGCGAGGAAGCCGTCGAGGTCGGCGTACACGTGCTCGGCGGGCCAGATGGCGCGGGCCTCGCGCCACGCGTGGATCAGCGGGCGCAGGCCCGCGGCCATCGCCTCGCCGAGCGCGAGGTGGAACGACTCCTCGAGCGAGGCGCTGACGAAGTGCGACTTGTCCGCGAGCCACGCGTTCAGATCGGGGACGCGCTCCTCGACGAGGGCCACGCGGTCCGCGAGCCCGAGCTCGTCGATCATCGCGCGCAGCGCGGCGGCGTAGCGCGCGTCCTGCGGCGCCCCGAGGATCGAGAGGCGCGCGCGCGGGTCGCGCCGGGCGAGGGCGTGGAAGTGCTGGACCAGCACGCAATACCCCTTGCGATAGACCAACGGACCGACCGCCGCGAAGTGCCGCGTGTCAGTCTTGTCCCGCGCGATCGAGAAGCGATCCATCGCGACGCCGTTCCGGATCACCGCGCACTTGTCCGCGAGCTCCGGCCGCGCCGCGAGGAGCACGTCGCGCTTGTGCGCGGCCACGAACACGATGCGATCCACGACCGACCAGTCGATCCGCGCCGGCGCGTCCGTGAACACCTCGTAGCCGTGGACGCGGCACACCACGGGCTTGTCCCGCAGCGCGGCCACGCGGAGCGTCGCTTGCGCCGTGAGCTCCTGGGCCCACTCGAGCCACACGAGGTCGGCCCAGGCGATGGCCTCGGCCGCCTCCGCGAGCGAGAGCGTCTCCACGTGCCGCACCTCGGCGCGCGCGCCGAGCGCGGCGACGAGCCCGTCGAGGAAGCGGCCCTCGCCGATCCCGTGCTGCTCGACGAACGCGATTCGCGGCCGGCCCGGCGCGCGCGCTACCGCCTCGACCGCGGTGTGTGCCGCCGGCCGCTCGGCGCCGCCGAGCGGCAGCCCGAGCGCGGGCGCGCTCGCCGCGAGCGCCGAGGCGTAGCGCCCCGACCGCACGGGCGTCAGCGTCGTCCCGCGCGTCGCCGCGCGGTGCCACTCCGCGAGCGCGATCGTCGCGAGCGCGTGCCACGGATCCGGGTGCGACGGATGGCGCCGCACGCCCTCGAGGATGGTCTCCAGTCCCGCGCGCCGGCTCTCGGGCGCGGCGAAGCGCGCGAGCGCGAGGTCGCACCAGCGATGGACGAAGACCTCCTCGTCGGGTGCGAGCGCGAGGCAGCGCTCGGCCCAGCGCACCATCGCCGCCGTCTCCCCGGTCGCGTGGTAGGTCTGCGCGAGGAAGTGGGCCCAGCGCGGCTCCTCGGGGTGCGCCTCCGCCTCGGCGAGCAGGAGCGGGATCGAGCGCGCGGCCTTCTCCGCGATCGTCCCCACGTAGCTCGCGAGGAAGCGCGCGCTCGACGGCACCACCGAGCGCGGGCCCACGAGCTCGTTGTGGACGCGGTAGCGCCAGGAGCAGGCCGCGCGGCGGTACACCCGGATCTGCGGCAGCGTCTCGCCCGGTCCCGCGTCTCCGACGGTCTC
>JAYRVK010000487.1:0-2435 GCA_041918555.1 Sandaracinaceae bacterium | reverse complement strand
TCCCGCGACCACGTTCTTCGTCCGGCTCCGCGCGGACCCCGAGGCCGAGGACGCCGAGACGATCGCGGTCCGCGGCCGCCGCGACGGGCGGCGCGTGGTGTGCTCCGTCCCGCGCGCGCTCTCGCCCGCGGCGCGGTTCCAGCTCCAGCTCTGCGCGCTCGACGACCCGCGCGGCTGGCCGTTCTGCGAGACGTGGCAGTGGGCGAGCGCGCCCTGAGGCGGGCCGCGGAGGTACCCTCTGCCCATGCGCGCCTTGCTCGCCGACGCCGTCGCGGTGGCGGTCCTCGGGGTCTACGGGACCGAGATCTGTCCGTACATGGAGGGGCTCGGGGTCCAGGCGTGCTGGGGCGAGCTCGGGCTGGCGTTCCTGATCGCGCACGGCGCGTGGATCGCCGCGGACCGGAGGTGGATCGCGCGCGCGGACCTCGCGCGGCGGCCGCGGCTCGTCTACGGCGTGACCCTCGCGCGCTACGTCGCCGTCGGCCTGGCGATGACCCTCGGCAACGCGCTCTTCCTCGGCTTCCCGCTCGGGAGCGGCCTCAAGCTCGTCGTGGGCTGCGTCGCGCTCGGGCACTTCGCGGGAGCGGAGCTGATGCTCGAGCGGCAGCGCGCCGCGATCCGGGAGGTCGTCGAGCGCGGCGAGCCGACCGCGTTCGCCGTCGAGCGGCCCGGCTCCTTCGCGACCCGCGTGTCCGTGTTCGCGCTCGCCTCGGTGCTCCTCGTCTTCGGCGTGCTCGGCCTCGTGCTCGCGCGCGACGCCGCGCTCGCCGCGGAGCCCGGGCGGATCGACGCGCTCGCCGGGACGCTCGCGCTCGAGCTCGCGCTGATCGGCGCGATGGCGTTCGTCCTCGTCGCGCGCCTGGTGTGGAGCTTCGGCCAGAGCGTACGGGTGTTCTTCGCGAGCGAGACCCGGGTCCTCGAGCGCGTCGGCCGAGGGGAGCTCGACGAGCGCGTCCCGGTGTTCAGCGACGACGAGTTCGGCGTCATCGCGGCGCACACCAACACGATGATCGACGGGCTGCGCGAGCGGCGGAAGGTGCGCGAGGTGCTCGGAAAGATCGTCAGCCCCGCGGTGGCGCGCTCGCTCCTCGCCGACGACGGCGTGATGCTGGGGGGGGGGCGCAGAGACGTCACGCTGCTCTTCAGCGACATCCGCGACTTCACCGCGTGGTCCGAGGGGACCGAGCCCGAGGTGCTCGTCCGCGACCTCAACGCCTACTTCACGGAGATGGTCGCGATCGTCCACCGCGAGGGCGGCGTGGTCGACAAGTTCATCGGGGACGGGATGATGGCGGTGTTCGGCCTCGACGATCCGGACGGCGCCGACGAGCACGCCACGCGCGCGGCGCGAGCGATGGCCGACGCGTGCGAGCGGCTGGACGCGGTGGTGACCCGTCCGATCCGGATCGGCGTCGGGGTGCACCGCGGCGAGGTGGTGGCCGGCAACGTCGGCTCGCCGGACCGCCTCGAGTTCACCGTGATCGGCGACACCGTGAACACCGCGGCGCGGGTCGAGTCGCTCACGCGGACGCTCGACGCGACGATCCTCATCACGCGTACGGTGCACGACGCGTTGACGGAGGAGAGCCGGGGGACGTGGCGGAGCCGCGGCGCGCACCCGGTGAAGGGACGGCGCGAGCCCGTCGAGGTCTTCGCCCCCGCCTGACGCGGATCACTCGGCGAGCGCCGGGAGCTCACCGGGGTGCGCGAGGGCCCAGCCCAGCGCCGCGGCCCCGGTGCAGACCACGACCAGCGCGGCGAAGAAGGCCGCGACCGCGAGGAGCGGGACGAGCGAGCGGCGACGCACGACGCGGCGCGGCGCGGGCGCCGCGGTGGCGGTCGCGGGCGGCGGCGGGAGGGGGGAGGGCACCGCAGGCGGCGCGCGGAAGAGGGTCGGCGGCATAGAAGTTTTTCAAATCCACACCGTTTGGAACAACCGCTATACGCCCCTCCACATTGAATTGACGAAGAACTTTTTCCATACCGGCGGACGGCGCTATGACGAGATCCACGGCCTTGCAGAACGAAGGCATGTAGGCTTGCAAGAGTCCCTGGCTCATCTCTTCGGGCATCATGGGCAGGTAGGCCTGCGCGTACAGATCGTAACGGGTGTGATTGGTGTAAACGATGGGAATCTCGCGGCAATATCTTAGCGCAAGCCGTCCACTTAAGAATGGGTGTTGAACATGGACAACATCCATGGTCTGCAATAGTTTTTTCGCGGCGCGTGAATACCGCATGGATAGATAGAAACCAGAATCAGCCAGCGGCACGCCATGGCTGCGGATTACGTTTTTCTCGCCATCCTCGTAATCCAGATCGCCAAATGTAAACACATAGACATCATGCCCCGCCAATTCGAAATAGCGTTTATTGATGTCAACGTAATTGGTAATGCCGCTGACATACGGTTTATATGAATCCACCATCATTCC
>JAYRVK010000486.1:0-3428 GCA_041918555.1 Sandaracinaceae bacterium | reverse complement strand
GCCCCCTCGGCAACTCAGTACTCGAGGTCCTTCTCGACCTCGAGGTAGACCTCGGCCTCGATGAAGAGCTTCACGAGGTCGCCGTCGATGTTCCCGTCCTTCACCTCGAAGCCGAGGATCGCGAGCGCGCGATCGCGCGGGACGGCCTTCTTGTAGGGCCGGTCGCGCGCGGTGAGCGCGTCGTAGATGTCCGCGATCGTCATGATCTTCGAGGGCAGCGGGATCTGCTCGGCGGTCAGGCCCGACGGGTAGCCCGTGCCGTTGAGCTTCTCGTGGTGCGCGCCCGCGATCTCGGGGACGCGGAGGAAGTTCTTCCCCCAGGGGATCTTCGACAAGAAGTTGTATGTGTGGACGACGTGCGAGCGGATCTCGTCGATCTCCTTCGCGTTGAGCGAGCCGCGCGTGACCTGGAGCGACTCGACCTCCTCGGCGCGCAGGAGCGGGCGCTCACCGTCCGGCGCGAGGAAGGTGCGCGTCCCGAGCTCCGCGATCCTCGTGAAGTCGCCCTCGCTCAGCACCGTGGGCTCGTTCGCCTCGCTGATCACGCGCCACGCCTCGTCGAGCTCCGCCCTGCGGCGCGCGAGCTCCTCGTCGAAGCGATGGAGGTCCGACTGCCCGGCGCCCTCGACCATCGCGGACACCTTGCGCCGGAGCACGTCGACCTCGGTGGCCTTGAGCGCGTAGTCGAAGCGCGAGCGCACGCGCTCGAGCTGGTGCGGGTAGAGCTTCTTGGCCTTCACGAGCACCTGCTCGCGCACGCCGATCTTCCCGAAGTCGTGGAGCAGCGCCGCGTACTCGAGCTCCTGCAGGTCGCGCCGCGTGAAGCGCTCGTCGGCGTAGATCCCGGCGTCGAGCCGATCGATCACCTGCGCGAGCTTCGTGCTCAGCACGCTCACGCGGAGCGAGTGACCGCTGGTGGTCGGGTCGCGCTGCTCGATCGCCTGCACGCTCGCGCGCACGAACCCCTCGAAGATCTCCCGGATCTCGGCGTAGAGCAGCGCGTTCTCGAGCGCGATGCCGGCCTGCGAGGCGAGGGTCGCGAGCAGATCCTGGCTCCGCGGGTCGAAGGGCACGACCTCCTGGTGGACCTCCTGCGTGTTCGAGAGGCGCTTCTCCGGGACGTTCTTCTTGTTGATGAGCTGGATGACCCCGATGACCTCGTCCTCGGCGGAGATCATCGGCATCGTGATCATCGACTTGCTGCGGTAGCCGACCCGCTCGTCGAAGCTCCGATCGAAGCTGAACGGCTGCGTATCGCCGATCGCGTAGACGTCCGGGATGTTGATCGGCCGCCGCGTCACGACCGCCGCGCCCGCGATCGACCGCGTCGAGACGGGGATCGTGAACTCGCTCGACTCGAACTCGCAGGACTCGTTCTGGCTGAGCTTGAAGTGCAGCCGCGGCTTGCCGTCCTCGCCGTGCTCGACGACGTAGATGCTCCCCGCGTCGGCACCCGTGATGAACCGGCTCTTCTCGAGGATCAGATCGAGGAGCCGATCGATGTCGCGCTCCTGCGTGATCGCGCGCGCGATCTCGACGAGCTCGCCGAGCTCGTAGCGGTAGCGCCGGATCGAGCGCGAGCGGCGCTCGGCCTTGATGCGGAGCTGCACGCGCTCGAGCGCGCCCTCGAGCGTCATCTTCAGCGCGTGGGTCGCGTCGACGTCGGCGAGGGTCGCGACCACGACGCGCTCGGGCAGGCGCGCGAGCACCTCCTCGGGCGGCGGGCCGACGAGCACGACGCCGACGAGCCCGAGCGAGAACTTCTCGGTGTACGGCGTGAGCGCGCCGCGCGAGAGCGACTCGACGCCGACCACGACGACGAGCGCCTCGTCGCGGCGCACCTCGATCACCGCGCCCTGGACCACCGCCTCGGTCCGGCCGATCCCGAGCGCCGCGAGGCGCTCGACGACCACGTCCGGATCGAAGGGGGTCTCAGTCGTCATCTCGAGGCCTCTCGGCGGCCGCCGCCTCGCGCGCCGCGTCGCGGCGATCGTACGCGCGGATGATCCGCGCGACGAGGGGGTGCCGCACCACGTCCTCGTCGCGGAAGCGGCAGAACGCCACCCCCTCCATGCCCTCGAGCACCCGCGCCGCGTCCGCGAGGCCGCTCGTGCGCCCGGTCGGCAGGTCGGTCTGCGTGATGTCCCCGGTGATCACGGCCTTGGAGCCGAAGCCCAGCCGCGTGAGGAACATCTTCATCTGCTCCGAGGTGCTGTTCTGCGCCTCGTCGAGGATCGCGAAGCAGTCGTTGAGGGTGCGGCCGCGCATGAAGGCGAGCGGGGCGACCTCGATCGCGCCGCGCGCGATGAGCTGCTGCGCGCGGTCGTAGTCCATCATGTCGGCGAGCGCGTCGTAGAGCGGCCGCAGGTACGGGTTCACCTTCTCCGCGAGGTCGCCCGGCAGGAACCCGAGCTTCTCGCCGGCCTCGACCGCGGGGCGCGTCAGGACGATGCGCTCCACGCGCCGCTCGAGGAGCGCGCGCACCGCCATCGCCATCGCGAGGTAGGTCTTGCCGGTGCCCGCGGGGCCGATGCCGAACACCACGTCGTGCTCGTGGATCGCGCGCACGTACGCGCTCTGCGCGGGGCTCTTCGGGACGATGGTGCGCCGCCGCGCCACGAGCACCGGCTCGCTCATGAGCTCGGCGAGGCTGAGCGCGGGATCGTCGTGGAGCGCGCGGATGGCGCGCGCGATGTCGTGATCGCCCTCGAGCGTGCCGCGCGCCATCTGCGCGAGGACCTGCGCGAGCCCGCGCTGCGCGGCCGCCACCTCGTCGGGCGCGCCGCGCAGGATGAGCCGGTTCCCGCGCACGCCGACGCTCACGCCGTACTCGCGCTGGATCGCGGCGAGGTGGACGCCCTCGGGGCCCGTGAGCTCCACGAGCAGATCGCGGTCTTCGACCTCGAGGTCGGCGGTGATGCTGGGAGCGGGGTCGGACCGAGCGGTGCGCGCCATGTTTCGAGGGGACCATCGCACGCTATCACTTCCCGCGGGAGGTCTCCACGCGCGTTACACCCCGCGTGCGGGCCCGGAGCCGCCGTGTCAGGCTCGCTCGTTGCTCCCATGGCGGACCCGCCCCCCGAGAAGCGCAAGCTCGACACGCTGCGCCCGCCGACGCCGGGGCCCGAGGAGAGCGTGCACCCGCCGCGGCGCACCCGCACGAGCCCGCGGCCCGATCGGCGCTCGAGCCAACCGCCCGCGCGTGCGAGCGAGCGGCCCGCGAGCGAGCCTCCCGTGGCCGAGCCGGTGCCGAGCGCGCCGCGCGTGCCGCGCGAGGCGCTCGCCACGCGGAGCAGCCGGCCGCCTGCCAAGCACGACCCGCGCGGCGAGGGCGAGGGGGTCTTCGCCGAGCTCGTCCGCGGCGCGGCGCTCGACGCGCGCGAGAGCGCGATCCCCGACCCGCTGCCGCCGGATCGGCGCCAGCGGAT
>JAYRVK010000485.1:0-4906 GCA_041918555.1 Sandaracinaceae bacterium | reverse complement strand
TCGGCCTTCTTCTCGAGGCCCTTCGCGTCCGTCTCGCGGAGCACGACGAGCGGGCCGCCGCGGCGCTCGCGGACGCGCGCGCTCACGTCGCGGAGCCCGGTCGCCTCGAGCGCGGAGAGCGGGATCGCCGCGACGTAGACCGCCTCGTCGATCGCGCGCGTGACGCGGCGGTCCCCGTCCTCGAGCCGCACCGCGTGCGTGATCTCGAGGCCCGGCTCGGTCACCGCGTTCAGCCGCTCGACGAGGCCGTCGAGCGAGAAGGGCACGTCGCCGTCGAGCTTCACGTCGACGTACTCCGCGAGCGAGGCGATGCCGAGCGCGAGCGCGGGCGAGAACACCATCTCGGGCTTGGGGTGGAAGCCGCGGCTGTAGAAGAGCGGCATGCCCGCGCGGCGGAACACGCGCGGCAGCACGCGGACGAGATCGAGGTGGCCGCGGTACGTGGCGCGGCCGAGCTTGCGGTAGGCGATCCGCACGCGCACCGGCTCGCCCTGGGGCGCCGCCGTGGCGGGCCTGCGGTGCTTCGGGATCACGGGCTCGGCGGGGTCGATCGGCGCCGCGGGCGCGGGCGGCCGCTCCGCCCCGAGCTGCCCGAGGTGGACGAGGCGCTCCTCGCGCATCTGCGTCAGGTCGCACGCGACGCCGCAGTCGTAGCAGACGAGCCGGCGCGCATCGGCCCGGGCCTCTTCGAGGTTGGTGTGGTGGACGAACATCCCGGCCGCCTTCCCGCACGGCGGGCTCAGGCGGTCCTTGAGCGCCTTCTTGTACTCGCGCGCGAGGAAGCCCTCCTCGAGCCCGACGTCGATGTGATCCCACGGCAGGCGCGCGGTGAGCGGGATCGTCCGGAGGTAGCGGGCCGGCTCGACGCCGTGCTCCGCGAACGCCTCGATCCACGCGTCGACCTCCAAGAGCTCGTCCCACGAGTCGAAGCGGGCGCCGCGGCGCCACGCGCCCTCGATCACGTCCGCGAGCGGGCGATCCCCGCGCGAGAGCACGCCCTCGAGCCACGAGCCCTCGCTGTCGTGCGTGCGCAGCTTCACCTTGGTCCGCGCGGCGTCCGCCCGCAACCAACCTTGCTTCGTACGGACGAGCTCGCGGTCGTCCATCGCGCACCACTGGAACGGCGTGTGCGGCTTCGGGACGTGGATCGAGACCGAGACCGTGACCTGGGGGCCGCGGCCCTTCTGGAGCTTGCGCCCGACGGACTGCGCGCGCGCGCCGGTCTCCACGATCCCGCGGACGTCGCCCTCCTCCTCGGTCGGCAGGCCGATCATGAAGTAGAGCTTCATCTTCGACCATCCGCGCTCGAACACGCGCCGCGCCGTGAGCATGAGCTGCTCCTCGGTGACGTTCTTGTTCACGACGTCGCGCATCCGCTGCGTGCCGGCCTCGGGCGCGAAGGTGAGCCCCGTGGCGCGGACCTTCTTGAGCTCGTCGAGGAGCTCCTCGTCGAGCCCGTACGCGCGGAGCGAGCTCACCGAGAGCGACACCCGATCGCCCTCGAGCGCGGCCGTCACCTCCTTCACGAGCGGGTGGATCGCGCTGTAGTCCGCGGTCGAGAGGCACGTGAGGCTCGCCTCGTCGTAGCCGCCCTCTTTCACGGCGCGCGTGATGCTCTCCAGGATGGACGCGGGGCTCCGCTCGCGGACCGGCCGGTAGATCATCCCGGCCTGGCAGAAGCGGCAGCCCTCGGTGCAGCCCCGCGCGATCTCGACCGACACGCGATCGAAGATCGTCTCGGTCGACGACACGGGGCCGTCGTGCGGGAACGGGTGCGCGTTCAGGTCCTCGACCATGGCGCGCTCGATCGGGTAGGGCGCGCCCTCGACGCTGCTCGGCTCGACCACCCGCATCCCGGTCTCGGGCTCGATCCGCGTCGGGTAGAGCGCGGGGACGTAGATCGCGCCGAGCTTCGCGAGCTCGCGCAGGCGCTCCCCGCGCGGCATGCCGGCGCGCTTCAGCGCGGTCCACGTGAGGAGGAGCTCCGGGGTCTTCTCCTCGCCGTCGCCGATCACGAACGCGTCGACGAACGGGGCGAGCGGCTCCGCGTGCGTCGCCGTCGGGCCGCCCGCGACGACGAGCGGATCGTCCTCGCCGCGCGCGCTCGAGCGCAGCGGGATCCCGCCGAGGTCGAGCATGGTGAGGACGTTCGTGAAGGTCAGCTCGAACTGCAGCGAGAACCCGACCACGTCGAAGTCGCGCAGAGGGCGCGCGGACTCGAGCGAGCGCAGCGGCTCGCCGCGGGCGCGCAGCTCCGCCTCCAGGTCGGTCCACGGCGCGTACGCGCGCTCGGCGAGGAGCTTCTCGTGCCGGTTCAGGATCGAGTAGAGGATCTTGAACCCGAGGTGGCTCATCCCGATGTCGTAGAGATCGGGGAAGGCCAGGCACATGCGGGCCTGCACCGCGCACCAGTCCTTGACGACCTCGCCGTGCTCGCCCCCGACGTAGCGCGAGGGCTTCTGCACGCGATGGAGGAAGGCGGCGTAGGGGTGCGGCGAGGCTTCCATCGGGCCGAGGACTCTGGGGCGCCGTGGACTTGCTGTCCAGGCGCCCGCCAGGCCCCTCACCCGAAGTAGTAGAACGCGGTCAGCGAGCCGAGGAAGATGTCCCAGGGCTCGCCCTGGAGGCTCGTGCCGAGCGCCCAGGTGTTGAAGCTCGAGCCCTGCACGGTGCCGGAGCGGTTCTCGCCGAGGCTCGCCGAGAGGTACTGGAACGCGAGGCCCACGGTGGCCATCAGCGAGAGGTTCGGGATCCCCATGAACCCGAACTGGATCTCCGCGCCGGCGCGCGCGCCGAGCGAGAGCAGGAAGCCGCTTCGGCCGCGGTCCTCGTCGGACACCGCGCCGTAGATCGTCCCGGTCGAGAACCCGAGGTTGAGCTCGGGGATGATCTCGAAGGTGAAGTGCGAGTCGTGCCAGATCGCGATCGGCACGCCGCCGTGGATCGTCATCGCGAAGCCGTCGTCCTGCGGGATCGAGGTCCCGCCCGCGCTCGCGTTGCCGCCCTGGTAGCCGAGGCCGATCCCGACGTCGAGGCCTACGCCCTCGCCGAACCAGTAGCGGATGCCGAGGGTCGGCGCGGTGATCGTCGCCACGCCCGCGGCCGCGTCGCCGATCGGGACGTCGACCACGCCGACGAAGCCGAGGCCCGCGGCCTGCACGACCTGCATGTGGTCGTCGCGGCCGTCGCGGTTGCCGCCCGAGTCACCCGAGCCCGCGGAGCTGTCGTCGTCGGCCGCGCGCGACTGCCCCGGCGGGGTCTCGTCGTCCTGGGTGCGGACCGGCGGCGGGCGCTCGACCTGCTGCTGCGGCGGGGTCTGCCCGGTGGGCCCGCCCGCGTACCACGGGGTCTCCCCGCCCTGCTGGCCGTTGTTCTCGGGGATGATCACGTCCCCGGTCTCGGGATCGATCTCCTGCGCGGCCGCGGGCGCGGCCAACGAACAGAGCAGCGTGAACAGAGCGAAGCGGTGCATACGAGTGCGAGTCATCTCTTCGAATCCTCCCGGCGACGGCCGTAGGTCGAGGGGGGATACGCGGACGAGGCCCGCCGGCTTCCCCCAGCGGCGCGGCCCATGTAGCACGCGGGCGTTTTTCGAGCCCGACATTCTCGAATACCCTGGTCGCATGCGCGCCACGCTCCTCCTCGCCTCGCTCTCGCTCGTGCTCACCGCGTGCGGGACGAACGACGGCACCGACGGAGGCCCGGGGAGCGACGGCGGCACGCGCCCCGACGGCGGCCCGCGAGCCGACGGCGGCCCGGGCCCCGACGGCGGCGCCCCCGACGCGGGAGCGACGGACGGCGGCCCGGCGCCGACCGGGACGCTCTCCGAGGAGCACCCGGGCGACGTCGGCATGGCCGGCGATCCCGACGTCATCTGGTTCGAGGACTTCGAGGCCGGCTCGCTCGCGGCGATCGCCGACCGCTACGATCAGGTGCGCGACAACGGCCGCTGGACCCTCGTGACCGACACGCCGAGCGGGGCCGGCAGCGCGCTCGCGCTGCGCGCCGGGGGGAGCGAGAGCGCGGTCGATCTCTACAAGCAGCTCCCCGATCACGACGAGTGGTACGTCCGCTGGTACGCGCGCTACGAGCCCGGCGGCGAGTGGCACCACTCGGGCATGTGGTTCGGCGGCTACGCGCCGGGTATGCCGTACCCGAGCCCGAACGCGGGCAACCGCCCGAGCGGCGACGACCGCTTCTCGATCTCGATCGAGCCCGTCTACGACGGCCCCTCGGGGCCGCGGTTCGACTTCTACGACTACTGGATGCGGATGCACTCGTGGATGGCGGAGCCGATCGACGATGACGGCACCGCCTACTACGGCAACGGCCTCGTGCACCGGAACGACTTCACGGTCGACGAGGGGAGCTGGGTCTGCCTCGAGGTGCACGCGCGCGTGAACGCGGATCTCGCCAGCGGCGCCGGCGCGGCGCTCGAGGTGTGGAAAGACGACTTGCTGATGCAGAGCTTCGGCGACGCGGGCCCGCGGGGCTACTGGATCCGCGACAAGTTCTGCCCCGAGGGCGCGGACGGGAGCGAGTGCACCGACTACCCGGCGCCCTTCGACGAGGTCCTCGACCTCCAGGTGCGCAGCGACGCAGCGCTGCGGCTCAACGCGTTCTGGCCGCAGAACTACATCAGCACCTCGGGCCAGGCGACGCTGGCGTTCGATCAGATGGTGGTCGCGACGCGGCGGATCGGGTGCATGCGGTAGTCTTGGATGTGGGGCTGGTTTGTGAGTGGGCCCTCGCGATTGAAGAGATCGGGAATCGCAATTGAGCGCCTCCGGAGCCCCGCTGCGCGGGTCTCCTGCGGCGGCTCGGCGCGCCCGCTCCGGGGTCTCGCTCCGCACGCGCCCAGCCCGGCGTTCTGGGCGCGTCGGCCCGAGCCCCTACGGGTCTCGGG
>JAYRVK010000484.1:0-3365 GCA_041918555.1 Sandaracinaceae bacterium | reverse complement strand
GCCCGCCGCTCTCCGCGGCCGCCTCGCCGAGCGCGAGCGCCTCCACGAGCGTCGACGCGAGGACCTCGCCCGTCGACTGGCCGGAGACCGGCGTGCCCTCGAAGGTGCCGATGTCGATGTTGAGCCGCTCGTCGTCGCAGTCGCTAGTGTCCCAACCTCTTCGGACGTGAAGGATCGCCTCACGCGCGGCGCGCTGCGCGAGCTGCTCGAGGGCTGCGCGCGACTCGGCGTCCTGCGGACCGAGGCGGTGCGCGGGCCCGCTCGCGTCGACGAGCTCCGTCGGCGCCACCGCGCTCGCGAGCTCTCGAAACAAGAGCGCCTTACAGAGCTCGATCTGGGCCAGGCAGACGTAGTCCTCCGCGCATTCGTCAAGCGGCGAGGCGCACAGGCTGAACGCCGGCGTCGCCACGAGCTGCTGTGCGCAATGCGCTTCGACCATCGCATCGACGGTCTCGGGACTGCGCTCCGACCCCTCGGACCAAGTCGTTCCGGTCCAGTCCTCGACGAGGAGATTCATCCGGCGCAAGCGTTCATCGGAGGCTGCGACGTCCCCCGCCTCGAGGAGCGTGACCTCGGGGCCGACGCAGGACGCCATCAATCCCGTCAGGAGACCGGCACGACTGACAACTAGAATTGGTCGATACATAGTCATGACCTACGGGGCGCTGCGGGCGCATCGGAATCCAACGGGATTGGCGATCGGGAAGGGAGGCGTGGGCCGCTCGTGACGACGATTGGCGAGCTCGTGATGCACGCCGTCGGGAACTACTCCGCGCATCACGCGGGTCGTGCCCGTGGTCGGGCCCGTGGGATCAGTCAGCGAGCCAGCGGCGAAGTAGTCTTCGAGGTAGTAGTCCGAGACCCACTCGAGGACGCCTCCGTACTGCAGGAACGTGCCGAAGTACGACCGCGACCCCGGGAGCTCGTCGATGGCGTAGTAGGGGGCCTCACCGGGGTCCGGCGTGAGCTCACAGACGGGCTCGCCCGGCACGAGATCACAGCGGTACTCGTCGCCATCCCACGGGTAGACGTTCGTGCGCGGCGCGGGACCGCGGACGGCCTTCTCCCACTCCGCCTCGGTGGGCAGACGCCGGCCGCCGTCCCAGCCACAGAAGGCGACCGCGGCGTCCCACGGGAGCCCGTTCACGGGGTAGCGGCCGCGGGTCGGGTCGTCGAGGGAGACCCGAGCCTCCCCGCTCAGCGGCCTCGGACACACGCCCGCCGTGACGCACGCGCGGTAGCGGTCGTTCGTGACCGGGTAGCGATCGATGTAGAACGCGCTGACGAACACCTCCGCGACCGGCTGCGTGTCCGGGTACGTCGTGCTCCCCCGCACGAACGGCCCGGCCGGCACGCACACCTCCGCGCTCGCCTCCGGGCTGGTCCGCGCCGTACCGCCGCACGGGTCGTGGCACGCGCGCGTCTCTTCCCAGGTGCAAGTCGCGTTGCAGGTCTGCTCCGCGACCTGGCCGCTCGGACACCCCTCGTCGACCAGGCGCAGCGCGTCGGGCTCGCACTCGCCCACCGGCGTCGTGGTCTCCCAGTCCGTCCACTCGCAGGTCGCGAGGCAGATGCGCTGCTGCTCGCCGCAGCGATCGAGCGCCATCGTCTCGGTCGCGCCGGCGCCGCACTCCCCCTCGCCGAGGCACGCGCTGACCGGCTCCCACACCCCCGCCGCGGAGCACTGCTCGGTGCCCATGCCGCAGAAGCCGCACGGTCCGACGCGCATCTCGCCCGGGGTCGGGCAGCGCTCGGGGCCCGCGTCGGTGCCGGCGTCGGTGCCCCCGTCCGATCCGCCCGCGTCCACGCCGACGACGCCCGCGTCCGACGATCCGCCGTCGACACCGGCGCCGTCTCCACACGCTCCGAGGGCGAGCGCGGCGACGCACGCGAGCGCGCGCCACGCGGGGGTCCGTCGCGCGCCGCGCACCGCGACGAGACCCAGCAGCGCGAGGAGCCACCACGCGCCCGGCCTCCCCGGCGCCGCCGAGCAGCCGCCCGGGGCGGGGGCGCACACGCGCTCGTCGCGCTCGGCGACCCGAGCACAGCCGGTGTGCGCCGGGCACTCCACGTCGCTCGCGCACTCGTAGGTGCACACGCCTCCGCCCGGCTGCGCGACGCACCGCGCCCCGAGGCACGCGTCGCCGTCGTCGCACGCGCCGCCGTAGCGGAGATCGGGGCGGCAACCGCCTTCGACGCACCACTCTCCCGGATCGCAGTCGGGATCGTCCATGCAGCCGCTCGCCTCGGCGGGTCTCGCGGGCACCAGCTCCCCGCCCCGCGGATACAGCGTGCAAACTCCATTGACATCGTCCGGCGACAGCGCGGCCTGGCTCGGGCCTCGGTACAGGGGGTACATGGTCGTCTCCTCCATCGCTTCGGTGCAGGCGAGCGCGGGGTCGCCCGGCTCGCACGGGTGCGCCAGCCCGAGGGCGTGGCCGAGCTCGTGGACCAGCACGGCGCGAAGATCGCGGAATCCGTCCGTTCCGTCTTGCGGGTGCGCGCCCCACTCGAGGCCCGCGTCGAGGTGGATGACGGCTCCGGTGATCGCGGCGCCGCCGCCGGGCGCGGTCGCGAGCACCACGTCGGTCGCGCCCGCCGCGCCCTCGTCGAAACCTCGCGCCGCCCAGTCCTCGACCAGCTCGACGCGCACGTCTCCGTTGTCGTCGACGGCGAGCTCCACGCCAGCGCAGTCGACGGAGCTCCAGACGCGCAGCGCCGCGTCGAGCTCGCGCTCGAACAGCGCGCGCTCGGCGTCGGACATCTCGGGCGGCGGCGCGAAGGAGACGGTCACGCGCGGCGCGCCCCAGACGATGGGCGCGTCGCTCCCCTCCACATCGGCGAGCGCGCGGTACGCGTGCGCCGTCGCGCACGTCATCGACGACACCACGACCGCAACCGCTCCGAGCAAGGAGAGTTGCGGGCACGGAGCGCAAGACGACGTGACGTCTCGGCCGGCCGCCACTCCGGCCCATCGCCTCCTCGAGCTCATCCCGAACCTCCTCGATCCCACGCGCCCGAGACACGCTACCGACAACTCTCGACCCCGACATCCCCCCGGGCGGGGGGACCTCGATCAGGGCTACTCGTCCCCGCCCTCGAGGAGCGCGAGGAGCTCGTCGAGGGTGCGCACCCCCGCGCGGGCGTAGATGAGCCGGCGATGCGTGCGCGCCGTGGACGGAGCGATGCGGAGCTCGTCCGCGATCTGGCCATCCGACCTGCGGGCCACCAACCGCCGGAGCACGTCGAGCTCCCTCGGCGGCAGGCCGCGCCGCTCCGCGAATCGGCCCACCCGGGGTCCGTCGGGCCCTCGCGCGTAGTCGCGGACCTCCTCGACGTACGGCTGGAGGTGGGCCAGCCCGAAG
>JAYRVK010000483.1:0-4387 GCA_041918555.1 Sandaracinaceae bacterium | reverse complement strand
TGGGGCGAGGACCGGCGCCTGCTGGTCGCGGGGGCGGCGGTGATGCTCGGGCTCGACCCCGCGGTCGCGTCGGCGGCGGCGCTTGTGGACGGCCTCGCTTTGGGGTGCTGGGACGGAACCGCGGGCGGCGCGCCGACGCCCGCCGACTCCGTCCTGACGACCGGCGCCTGGCACGTGCTCCTCGATCCCGCGGCGAGCCGCGCGACGCAGGACGCGGTGCGCGCGGGCGTCGAGCGCGTCGTGCTCGACCCCGCGTTCGAGGAGACCGGCGCGTACGGCGGGATGCGCGGCGGGCCGGGCAACGGCTGGGACTACTCGTGGGGCAGCAACCGCGCGCAGGCCTTCTACGGCGCGAACCTGATGATGGCGCGCCACCTCGGCGTGCTCGGAGGCCGCACCGAAGCGGCGGTGAGGGATCGGGCGCAACTCCACTTGCACTATCTCCTCGGCCTCAACCCCCTGAACATGGTCTACTTCACCAACATGGCCGCGTACGGCGGGGAGCACTCCTCGTTCGCCGCCTACCACTCGTGGTTCTCCTACGAGGGCGGTGACGGAGACCACGGCAACCCGCTGTTCGACGGACGCCCCGCCTGGGTCGACGAGCCGCTCCACCCCTATCACCCCGACGATGCCGCGACCTCCGTCCACGGCCCGGCGCCGGGGCGCCTCCGCGGCGGCCCGAACTTGTACTACTCGGGCGCCGACGAGGTCCCGCGGCGCGACCGGCCGGCGTACGCCTACCGCGACTTCTCGACGGGCTGCGACTGGGACGGCTCGCGCTGCCGCGCGTGCGCGTGGGAGATCACCGAGCCGATGAACGCCTACCAGGGGCCCGCGGTGTGGCTCCTCTCGTTCTTCATGAGTGCCCCCTGATCGGGTTACTCCCGCCTCACCCCGAGGGCCTTCATCTTCTTGTAGAGGTGGCTCCGCTCGAGGCCGAGGTCCTCGGCGGTGTTCGTGATGTGCCCCTGGTGGTGCTCGAGCGCGCGCGTGATCAGGTCGCGCTCGATCTCGTCGATCATGTCGCGGAGCGGGACGCCCGGGCGGTAGTAGCCGCCGCCGCCGCCGCCGCCGCCCGCGATCGGGAGGAGCGCGCGCGCGTCGCTCTCCGTGATCTGCTCGCCCGGCGTGAGGATCACGAGCCGCTCGATCAGGTTGCGCAGCTCGCGCACGTTGCCCGGGTAGTCGTAGCGCAGGAGCAGGCCCATCGCGCCCTCGCTCAGCGACTTGCCGCGGCGGTCGTTGTTCTCGCACGCCTGGCGCAGGAACGCCGACGCGAGCAGGGCCACGTCCTCCTGCCGCTCGCGGAGCGGGGGCACGCGGAGCGGCACGACGTTGAGCCGGTCGAAGAGGTCCGCGCGGAAGCGGCCCTCGTCGATCTCCTTCGCGAGCGGCTTGTTCGTCGCGGCCACGACGCGCACGTCCACCTCGATCATCCCGGTGCCGCCGACGCGCTCGAGCTCGCCCTCCTGGAGCACGCGGAGCAATTTGGCTTGCATGCTCGTCGGCATGTCGCCGACCTCGTCGAGGAACAGGGTGCCGCCGCTCGCGCGCTCGAACTTGCCCTTGCGCTGCTTCGTCGCGCCGGTGAACGCGCCCGCCTCGTGGCCGAACAGCTCGCTCTCGATGAGCTCCGCGGGCACCGCCGCGCAGTTGAGCTTCTCGTAGGGGCCCTCGGCGCGCTTGCTCCCGAGGTGGATCGCGCGGGCCACGAGCTCCTTGCCGGTGCCGCGCTCGCCCGAGATCAACACGGGGGCGTTCGCGCTCGCGGCGAGCTTCACCTGCTCGCGGAGCTGGCGCATCGGCGCGCTGTCGCCGAGCAGGTCGTCCGTCGCGCCGGCCGCCTTGCGCAGCTCCTGGTTCTCGGCCTCGAGGCGGGTGAGCGCGAGGGCGTGCTCGAGCGAGAGGAGCAGGCGCTCGGACGCGATCGGCTTCTCGATGAAGTCCCGCGCGCCGAGGCGCGTCGCCTCGATCGCGGTGTCGATCGTGCCGTGCCCGCTCATCACGATCACGGGCACCTCGTTCCCCGCGTCGCGCAGCTTGCGGAGCATCGTGATGCCGTCCATCTCGGGCATCATCACGTCGACGAGGACGAGGTCGTAGGCCTTGGTCGCGAGCTTCTCGAGGGCGATCGGCGCGCTCCCCGCGACGTCGACCTCGTAGTTCTCGATCCGCAGCGCCCGCGAGAGCGTGCTCAGGATGTTCTTCTCGTCGTCGACGACGAGGACGCTGGCCTTCGACATGGGGCCTCCTTATCCCGAGCGGCTTCGCATTGGCAACCGCCCCTCTCGTGGGTACACAACGGGCCGTGAGCAGTACGTCCGCGTCCGGGACCGCCCCGGGAGCCGAGCCGAAGTCCCCGTCCCTCGCCCGCCGCGCGCGCGAGGCCGGGATGAGCCCGAACCACTGGTACCCCGTCGCGTTCAGCGACGAGGTGCGCAGGAAGAAGCTCGTCGACGCGACCTTCATGGGCGAGTCGGTCGCGGTCTACCGCGGCGAGGACGGCACCTGCCGCGCGGTCGAGAACCGCTGCCCGCACCGGCAGATCAAGCTCTCGCACGGCTCGGTCGAGGGGTGCAACGTCGTTTGCCTCTACCACGGCTGGACCTTCGACCCCGACGGCAGGCTCGTCGGCTTCAAGCACGACACGTTCGGCAAGAAGCTGCCGGTGATCGACATCCGCAGCTATCCGGTGCGCGAACGCTACGGCATCGTGTGGTTCTTCCCGGGCGACCCGGAGCTCGCGAAGATCACGCCGCTCGTCGAGATCCCGCACGCGGACGAGTGGCCCTCGCTGCGCTTCGCCTACACGTGGGCCGCGCACCACTCGATGATCATCGACAACCTCTGCAACCTCACCCACCTCTGGGTGCACGGTCGCTGGGTGCCCTACGGCGACACGATCCTCGCGGACAGCTCGGCGGAGGGCGACCGGCTCACGCTGAGCTGGGAGCACGATCTGCGGCGCGACCTGATGCACCCGCTCACCTCGCCGGTGTTCCGTCGCACGCGGAGCTCGAACCTCAGCGACACCTTCATGATCTACGACTACCCGTACCAGTCCGCGCTGAGCAACGAGCGGATCCGCTCGACGAACTTCATGCTCCCGATCGACGAGACCCACACCAAGGTCTTCACCTACCAGCTCTGGGAGCCGCCGCGCGGCGTGCCCGCCTCGGTGTTCCAGCGCGTCGCGATCCCGTTCCTCCGGCCGGTCGCGATGGAGATCTTCCGGCAGGACGGCTTCACCGTCGAAGAGGAGCAGAAGAGCTGGTTCCTCCACGGCCACCGCCCGATCCCCGAGCCGAACCCGATGGTGAAGCGCTTCAACGAGCTCACCGTGCGCAAGTGGGACGAGTACGTCGCGTACCGCGAGACCGGCGAGCTCACCGACGCGCAGCGCGCCGAGCAGACGCGCGTCAAGGTGCTTTGAGCGTCGACGGAGCGTAGGATCGAGCCGTGGCCCGCCCGAGCGTTCGCGAGCGAGACCGTGCCCACTTCGAGCGGGTGGCCGCCGCCAAGCGCGCCGAGGCGGACGAGCGTCTGGACGAGGCCCTCGCGCGGAGCCCCGTCGCGCGGATGATCGAGGGGCTCGTCCTCGGCTACGCGGCGCCGACGGACCCCGAGCGGGAGCGGCTGCTCGACGAGCGGGCGCTCGGGCAGGCGGAGCTCGCGCGGCTCGGGCGCGCGAGGGGTCGCCGCCTGAGCTCGCATGGGTGACGAGATCCCGGGTCTGCTCGTCGAGGGCCGCGGCCGAGGAGGCCGCGCTCGAGGTGGCGGTGATGGGCGGCGGCGAGCCGCGCGCGACGAAGGACCTCGACCTCGTCGTGGCGGCCGACGCGACCAAGTACGACGCGCTCGTCGCGGGGCTCGCGCGGCGTGGGTTCCACCCCGCGACCAGCGTGGGCGGAGGGGACCACCCCGTCCCCGACCTGGTCCTCTATCGCGACGCGCGCGGTCGGCGCATCGACATCCTCTTCGCGCACACCGACTTCGAGGTGTCGGCGCTCGCTCGCCGGTCGCTCGGCGAACCGTACGCGGGCGTCGTGGTGCCGGTGGTGTCCGTCGAAGACCTCCTCGTGTACAAGCTGCTCGCGGATCGAGCGCAAGACCGTGCGGATCTCGAGCACGTGGTGCGCGCGCGGGTACGCGCGGGCGCGCCGATCGACTGGCCCTACGTCGAGGCGTGGTGCCGGAGGCTGCGCGCGTCGACGAGCCCGTGACCGAGTCACGCCGAGCCGCGACGAGGCGCGCACGCGGCGAGCATCGCGAGGTCCGACGGGCGCACCCAGCCGCCGTCGAGCATGCGCCAGAGGACGAAGCGCGCGACGGCGCGCCAGTCGACGGGGAGCGCGGTGACCTCGTCGCCCGTCCACTCGTGGCC
>JAYRVK010000482.1:0-5679 GCA_041918555.1 Sandaracinaceae bacterium | reverse complement strand
GGACGGCATCCGCCTGCAGGTCGCCGACGCCGCCACGACGCACCTCGCGGCGCTCTCCGCGCTCGAGGCCGCGCAGCTCGGCGTCGAGGCGGCCGACGAGAGCTACCGCGTGACGATGGAGCGCTACAACGCGGGCGCGGCGACCGTGTCCGACACCATCGACGCGAGCGCCGAGCAAGTGCGGGCCCAGCTCGACCTCGTCAACGCCGCCATCGACGCGCGCATCGCGTACGCGCGGCTGCGGCGCGCGCTCGGCATGGACGAGGGATGATCGTCGTCGCCGCCGCGGTGATCCGCGAGGGCCCGGGCGCGCCGGTCCTCTTGACGCGCCGGATGAAGGGCGCGCACCTCGAAGGCTACTGGGAATTCCCTGGCGGCAAGGTCGAGGACGGCGAGGATCCCGAGCGCGCGGTGCTCCGCGAGTGCCGCGAAGAGATCGCCCTCGAGCTCTCGGTCGAGGACGTCCTCGACGTCGCCTGGCACCGATATCGCGAGAAAGACGTCTTGCTCCTCTTCTACGACTGCCGCGTGGTGGGAGGCGAGCTCGCGCACCTCGGCGTCGCCGACAGCGCGTGGGTCCGTCCAGCGCGCCTCGGCGACTACCCGCTCCCCCCGCCGGACGCGCGCCTCGTCCACAAGCTGCAGCGGGGGCGCTGACTCGGGTCGGCTACAAGATGTCGACGGGGCCGGCGCCGACCCGCCTCACCACGACCTCGCCGCTCGTCAGGTCGAGCACCGTCGAGGGCTCGAGCCCGCCCCAGCCCGCGTCGAGGAAGAGATCGGCGCCGTCGTAGTAGTTGGCGAGGTCGCTCGGATCGTTGAGCGGCTCGTCGTCCCAGCTCGCCGTGGTCGACACGATCGGGTTGCCCAGCTCGCGCACGATGGCGAGCGGGATCTCGTGGTGCGGGATGCGGATGCCGACCTCTTTGCGCTTGCGCGCCAGGTGCAGGATCTTCGGCGCCTCGCGCGTCGCCGGGAGGATGAAGCAGTACGGGCCGGGGGTGAGGCGGCGCATGAGGCGGTAGGTCGAGTCGTCGACGATCGCGTAGCGCGCGAGATCGCCGAGATCGGGGCAGATGAACGCGAGCTCGCGATCCTCGCGCATGCCCTTGAGCTCGTAGACGCGATCGACCGCGCGCTTCTGCGTGAAGTCGCAGCCGAGGCCGTAGACCGTGTCGGTCGGGTAGAGCACGACCGCGCCGCGGCGAATCGCCTCGACGGCGCGGCGGATGAGCCGCGGGTCCGGGTGGTCCGGATCGATCTGGATGCGCTGCATCGAACGACTGCGGGCTCAGGGCCGCGCGTGGAGGAGACGCTTCGTCTCGCCGCTCTCGAAGAGGACCAGGATGAAGCCCTCGGGGGTCACGCCGTCGACGCGGCCCACTCCGAACTTCGAGTGGACGAGGTACTGGCCGGGCTCGTACTTCGTCGCGCGATCGTAGGCGGGCGCGGTGGCGCGCGCGCGGCCGATCTCGTCGGCGGTGAGGATCGGCGGCGCGGCGCGCGCGCCGCGGCGGGTCGCGGACCCGCCCTTGCGCGGCGCAGAGGTACGGCGGCGCGAGGGCGCGGCCTCGGGCTCCATGCGCGGGGCGGGCGAGTCGCGCAGCACGGCGACGGACCGACCGAGGTCGCGCCGCGCGTCGCGGATCTTGCTGCCGTGCGGGTGGCAGATCAGGACGTGCTCGATCCCGGTCGGCTTCCCCTCGGCGAAGCACGCATCGTAGAAGGCGTTCGCGGCCCGCGCGATCAGGGCGATGCGCGCCGCCTCCCCGAGCGAATCGGGGCCCGCGCCGAGCGCGCCGAACGCGATCCGGGCGACGTGGCGCTCGGACACGAAGCGGAGCACGTCGGTCACGGCGCGGGTGATCACCTCGGCGCTCGGCGCCTTGGCCTGCACGCCATCCTGCTCGGGCGGTCGCGTGGCGACCCACACCAGGAAGTCGCAATGCAGCTTGCCGCGGTGCAGGCGCGCCAGCTCGCCGATCGTGAGCCCGTCGGGGTGCCGCGCGCGCTCGCGCTCGAGCACCGTGGGGAGCTCGTCGCCGAACGCCTCCAGCAGATCCCGATCGGGACCCGGGGGGCGCCACAAGGTGAGATCGGTGGTCCCGTCGTGGACGATCGCGTCGACCCTCTCGGAAGAGGGGAGATCGAGCACCGACGCCGCAATCAGCTGCACGTCCATCGGGCGGGGGACTAGCACAAAATTCGGGCTGACGGATGGCACATCATCGTGCTAGCCCCCGTCCCGCTATGAGCACCGAGCGAGATCCCCGCCCTTTCATCGTCGTGACCGCGATCCTGGATGGCAGTGCGCGCGCGGCCGCGGTGACGATGAGCCATGTCGACGCGAGGGAGCGAGCGCTCGCCGCGAGCGTCGGGCAGGCGATCGCCGGCCTCGAGATCGTCGAGCTCGCGGTGACGCCCCAGGCCTTCGCTGCGCTGCGCGCGCACGCGGCCCTCGGGGACGACGCCGTCGCGGTGTACGACGTGTTCCCGCTGAACGCTGCGCTCGACACGCCGGTGCGCACGGTCGCCGGCCAGTTCCTGGCGGCCGAGGCGCTGTGGGCCTTGGAGGAGATCGGGCAGCTCACCGGCGTGCCGCTCAACCTGAAGCTCACCGTGCCGCGCGGCTGGGAGCGCGATCCGAAGTCGATCCACGAGAAGCTCATCGGCGCCGGCGCGCTCGAGCTCGGGCCCGACGCGATCGAGACCTTCCGGAACATCAAGACCGGCTGGGACGCGGCGGCGCGCCCCGTCGCGTAGCTCCGGAAGACGAGGACTCGAGTCAGTTCAGCTCGACGGGCATCTCGAGCGAGAAGGGAGCGATCATCGCGTCGAACTCGCTCCCGTCCGAGCGCACCATCTGGTAGGTGCCCTCCATCCGGCCTCGCGGGGTCTGGAGGATGCAGCCGCTCGTGTACTGGAACTGCTGGCCGGGCTCCAGCTCGGGCTGGTTCCCGACCACGCCGGGGCCCTTCACCTCGTCGACCTTCCCGTTGGCGTCGGTGATGAGCCAGTGCCGCGACACGAGCTTGGCGCTCGCCTCGCCCTCGTTGGCGACGCGCACGGTGTACGCCCACACGTACCGATGCCCCTTCGGGTGCGACTGCTCGCGCAAGTAGTGGCTCGTGACGGTGACCCGCACGCCTTCCGTCAGCGCCACGGATGGGTTGGTCGCGCGCACGGCTTGCTCCCGGAGAAGGCCTCGCCCCGGAGCCCGCGAAGGGCCCCCGGGCGGGAGAGAGCGACCCCAAGGGGATTTGAACCCCTGTTACCGCCGTGAGAGGGCGATGTCCTAACCACTAGACGATGGGGCCTTGGCACTTGTCGGGGACTCGGGGACTAGGATTCGAACCTAGATATCCGGAACCAGAATCCGGAGTCCTGCCGTTAGACGATCCCCGAAAGGCTGACGGGTGTAGCACCACGCCGGGGACCGTCAAGGGCGGAGAAGTGCCTTGCGCTCGGGGCTCCGTTACGGCACATTTGCGTTCTACAGTTTTCCGGTAAGGAATTGCATGATGACCCTCTGGACCGTAACCGCCAATCGCCTCAGGGACGGCTCGGTGGCCTATCTCACGGTGGACCGGCGCTGGACGCACGACCTCCAGCGCGCCTGGGTCGGCGCCTCGCAGGAGGAAGCGGAGCCACTGCTCGCGTGGGCGCTCGAGCAGGAGCACGTGATCTGCGACCCCTACCTCCTCGAGGTCGGCCGCGACGGGCGCGACGTCACGCCGCTCTCGGCGCGCGAGCGGATCCGCGCCGAGGGGCCCCTCGCGACGCTGGAGCGGCTCGGCTACGCGCCGCGCGTCGAGCGGCAGCGCAAGGTGGGTTGATCCGTGTACCAATACGACGCGTTCGATCAGCGCATCGTCGAGGAGCGCGCGCGCCAGTTCCGCGATCAGGTCGCGCGGCGCATCGACGGGCGGCTGTCCGAGAACGAGTTCAAGCCCCTGCGCCTTCAGAACGGGCTCTACCTCCAGCTGCACGCATACATGCTGCGGATCGCGATCCCGTACGGGCTCCTCTCGTCGCGCCAGATCCGCGTGCTCGCGGACGTCACGCGCAGGTACGACCGAGGCTACGCGCACTGGACGACGCGGCAGAACCTCCAGCTGAATTGGCCGAGGCTCGAGGACGTGCCGCACATCCTCGACGAGCTCGCCGCGGTGCAGATGCACGCGATCCAGACGAGCGGCAACTGCATCCGCAACATCACGAGCGATCCCTACGCGGGCGTGGCGGCAGACGAGGTCGCGGACCCCCGGCCGTACTGCGAGATCCTGCGCCAGTGGTCGACGTTTCACCCGGAGTTCGCCGCGCTCCCGCGCAAGTTCAAGCTCGCCCTCACCGGCGCCGCGGAGGACCGCGCGGCGATCGCCGTGCACGACATCGGGATCCGCGTCGTGAGGAACGAGGCCGGCGCGATCGGCTTCGCGTTCTACGTGGGGGGGGGGCAGGGCCGCACGCCCGTCATCGCGCCGTGCATCCGCGAGTTCGTCCCCGAGCACGCGCTGGTCTCGTACTGCGAGGCGATCCTGCGCACGTACAACCGCCTCGGGCGGCGCGACAACAAGTTCAAGGCGCGCATCAAGATCCTCGTGAAGCAGGTCGGCACCGAGGAGTTCGCTCGCCAGGTCGACGAGGAGCACTCGCGGATCGAGGACGGCCCCCTGCGGCTCCGCGCCGACGACGTGGACGCGTACCGGAGGTTCTTCCGGCCGCCGATCTACGAGGTCCTCCCCGCCGAGGAGCCGATCCTCGCGAGCGCGCTGCTCGGCAAGGATCGCGCGTTCGCGCGGTGGTTCGAGCACAACGTGGTGGCGCACCGGCAGCGGGGCTACGCCGTCGTCAACGTCTCTTGCAAGTCCAAGGACCTCCCGCCCGGCGACGTGACGTCCGACCAGATGGACGCTCTCGCCGATCTCGCGGAGCGCTACTCGTTCGGCGGCATGGTGGTAACCCATCGCCAGAACCTGGTCTTCCCGGACGTGCGCGAGCGCGATCTGCCCGCGCTCTTCGCCGAGCTGCGCGAGCACGGCTTCGCCACCCCGAACTTCGGCAAGCTCACCGACATCATCGCGTGCCCGGGCCTCGACTACTGCTCGCTCGCGAACGCGCGCTCGATCTCGATCGCGCGCGAGCTCACCGCGCGCTTCGACGAGCTCGCCCGGGTTCACGACGTGGGCGACCTCCACCTGAACATCAGCGGCTGCATCAACGCGTGCGGTCACCACCACGTCGGGCACATCGGCATCCTCGGGATCGACAAGCAGGGCGTGGAGCACTACCAGCTCAGCCTCGGCGGCTCGTCGGGGGCCGACGCGTCGCTGGGCCGTGTGCTCGGCCACGCGCTCGTGCACGACGAGGTCGCGCCCGCGGTCGAGCGGGTGGTGCTCGCGTATCTCGCGCTGCGCGCTGGTCCGACCGAGCGGTTCCTCGACACCTACCGGCGCGTGGGGCCGGGCCCGTTCAAGGAGGCGGCGTATGAGCCTCATCCGACATGACCGCGCCGAGGGCGCGCGCCTCGTCGAGGACGACCCGTGGGTCGAGCTGGCGCCCGACGTGACGCCGGGTGGCGGCCACGTCGTCGTCCCCCTGGCGCGCCTCGCGACGCTCGGGGCGTTCGAGGGGCGCCTCGGCGTGCGCCTCGACGGGTCGACCGATCCAGCGGAGCTC
>JAYRVK010000481.1:0-2983 GCA_041918555.1 Sandaracinaceae bacterium | reverse complement strand
CCCTCGCCGAGGATCCGCTCGATCCGGCAGCCCCCGATCACCGTGCCCGGCTGAAGCACGGCCGGATGCTATCCGCCGATCCCGTGGAGCGCCACGAGGATCCCCATCCACGTCACGCACACGACCTGCGCGAGGAAGAACGTGAAGCGTACGTTGACGACGAGCGAGCGGCCCGACGCGATGTGCGCGGCGCTCTGGAGCATGCGCGCGCCGGCGTAGACCATCGCGAGCACGTCGAAGGTCGGCGACGCGAGGCCGCTCACCGCGCCGACGAGCACGACCGCGCCGAACACCGGGAGGTTCTCCACGCAGTTCGCGTGTGCGCGCATCGTGCGCCGATAGAGCTCGCCACCGTGCGGCGTGTCCCCGGGAAACGCGTTCGGCCTCGCCTTGCCGAGGAGCACCTGTGTGACGCGCGGCGCGCCGATCCCGAACACCACGATCGCGAGGGTCTGCGCGGCGAAGACCAGGAGGCACATCAGCGGGACCGACATGGGGCTTCGGCTACCGCGTTTTCAGCCGCGTGCCCAGCCGGCGGCGTCGCCGCCACGGGGTGCAAACGAGCCTGCGCGTGGACGTGTAGGTCGTCGGCGTGCGCCGAGCACGTTCGGCTACACTCCTCGCGATGCTCTCCGCGGTGTGGACGACGCTGTCGCGCGAGCGGCGCTTCCTCGCGACCTACGGCCGGGTCGTGTTTCGGATCCGCAAGGCCAAGGAGGGCAAGGAGTACAGCATCGTCGACCCGATCGAGGAGTGGGCGGACGCGCGCCCCCACAACCCGGCGCTGGTGGATGGCGCGCGCCGGCTGACCTACCGCGAGATGGACGCCTCCGCGAACCGGATCGCGCGCTGGGCGCGAGACGCGGGGGTGGGCCGCGGCGACGTCGTCGCGCTCTTGATGACGAACCGGCTCGAGTACGTGTGCGCGTGGCTCGGGGTGCTCAAGGCCGGCGGGGTGTGAGCGCTCCTCAACGGGCAGCTGCACGGGGCCGCGCTGGCTCACTGCGTGCGCAGCTCCGGCGCCAGGAACGCGATCGTCGGCGCCGAGCTCCTCGACGCGTGGGAGTCGGCTCGGGTGCTGCTCGAGGAGCCGCCGACCGCGTGGGTCCAGCGCCGCCCGGGCGACGCGGCGGAGATCCCCGTGAGCGCGCGCTCGCTCGACGAGGTCTTGGCCGAGAAGAGCGGGGCTCGGCTCCCTGCCGACACGCGCCGCGGCCTGAAGGCCGAGACGAGCGCCGTCTACATCTACACGAGCGGCACGACGGGGCTGCCCAAGGCCGCGAACATCACGCACATCCGCGCCGCGGGGATGATGCACGGCTTCGCGGTGCTGCTCGAGGCCGACGAGACCGACCGCATCTACGACCCGCTCCCGCTCTATCACGCGACCGGCGGGGTGGGCGGGGTCGGCGCGGCGCTCACGACCGGCGCGTGCCTCGTCCTCCGGGAGCGGTTCAGCGCGAGCCACTTCTGGAGCGACATCGTCGAGCACGACTGCACGCGGTTCCTCTACGTCGGCGAGCTGTGCCGCTACCTCGTCAACTCGCCGCCCCACCCGGACGAGCGCCGGCATCGCATCCGCTCGTGCATGGGCAACGGGCTGCGACCCGAGGTGTGGCCCGCGTTCCGGGACCGCTTCGGGCTGCCGCACATCGTCGAGTTCTACGGCTCGAGCGAGGGCAACGTCACGCTCTTCAACAACGACGACGAGGTCGGCTCGGTCGGGCGCCTGCCTCCGCTCGTGTCGCTCGTGGTCAAGGTCCGCATCGTCGAGTTCGACGTCGAGCGCGAGGAGATCGTGCGCGACGCCGAGGGCCGCGTGATCGAGTGCCCGCCGGGCGAGGTGGGCGAGGCGATCGGGCTCATCGATCCCAGCAAGCCCGGAGGTCGCTTCGACGGCTATCGCGACGCGGCGGCCACGCAGAAGAAGATCCTCACCGACGCGTTCGTCGAGGGCGATCGCTGGTTTCGCTCCGGCGACCTGATGAAGAAGGACGCGAGGGGCTACTTCTACTTCGTGGATCGCATCGGCGACACGTTCCGGTGGAAGGGAGAGAACGTGGCCACGAGCGAGGTCGCCGAAGCGCTCAGCGTGTTCGCGGGGATCGAGGAGGCCAACGTCTACGGCGTCTCGATCGCGGGCCACGACGGACGCGCCGGCATGGCGACGGTCGTGGCGCGCGCGGACCTCGACCTGCCGGCGCTCCACGCGCACGTCGCGGCGAGCCTGCCCCCGTACGCGCGTCCCTTGTTCCTGCGGCGGCGCGACGAGCTGGAGATCACGGGCACGTTCAAGCACCGAAAGGTCGACCTCGTGCGCGAGGGCTTCGACCCGGGCGCCGTGGCGGACCCGCTCTTCTTCCGCGACGACGCCGCGCGGACGTTCGTGCCGCTCACCCCCGCGCTCCACGCGCAGATCCTCTCGGGGGCTCTCCGGATCTGAGGGCGCACCGCGGGAACCGCACCGGGGCGACGAGACGACGTGCCATCGCGCGAGGCTCGGTCACCCGAGCGCCCACGCCGCGAGCGCGACGAGCCACGAGAGCCCGAGCGCCGCGGGCCCGAGCCCGAGCCACCGCGCACGGCGCAGCGCCGGGACCACGCCCTCGAGCAGCCGCCAGATCGACGTGCCGGGGACCGGGAGGACGTTGTACGCGGCGAGCTTCGCGACGATCAGCGCGGCCATCGAGAGCGCGGGCCGCGCGGCGGCCGCCGCGATCATCGCGCGCCCGAGCGAGAGCGGCGCGAGGGCGCCGAGCGGGAGCTGCGCGAAGCCTTGGGCGATCTCGAGCGCGCCCTGTGCGGGCCCGAGGCCGATCAGCGCGACGAGCGCCATCCCGAGCGGGCCGGCGAGCGCGATGGCGACGCGCGCGAGGCCGCTCGCGCGATCGAGCGCGTCGGGTTGCGGCGAGCCCTCGATCGCGTCGAGGTCCGGATCCGTCTCGCGCGGCGCGCGCGCGAAGCGAGCCCACGCGCCGAGGGG
>JAYRVK010000480.1:0-2796 GCA_041918555.1 Sandaracinaceae bacterium | reverse complement strand
CGGCGGGCTGTTCGCGCTCGCGCGCGAGGAGGTCGTCGGGGCGCGCGCGCTCGTCGGCGCGCTCGACGGCATCCTCGGCGCGCAGTCGTTGCGCGAGTTCCTGATCGCGGTGCCCTCGCTCCGCCTCGCGTTCGCGTGGTTCCCGCCGCGCGAGCGGGACGCGATCGCGCGCGTGGTGCTCGGCCTCCACGGCGCCGAGGGGGAAGCGGTGCGGCCGCTGCGGCGCCTCGCCGCCGCCCCCGAGGCGCTCGCCCGCGCGATCGAGCTCGAGCGGCGCCTCGACGCGATCGAGGCGCGCTACGGGCTCGGGCCATGACCGCCGATCGACGCGACATCCGTCGACGACGTGGCCCGAGCGCGTCGGCTATGCTCTCTGCGTGAGCGTCGTCGGCGCGATCCTGCGAGAGCTCGATCGGGCGAAGGCTCGGTACGTGGTCGTCGGTGGTCTCGCGGTCGTGCTCCACGGCCATCCGCGGTTGACGGCCGATCTCGACCTCGTCGTGGACCTCTCGCCGGGCGAAGCGATCCGCGCCGTCGCGGCGCTGAGCCGGCTCGGGATGATCCCGCGGGCGCCCGTCCGTGCGTCGGACTTCGCAGATCCCGAGGCACGCAAGCGCTGGGTCGACGAGAAGGGGATGCGTGTCTTCTCGATGCACGACCCACGACGGCCGCTGGTAGAGGTCGATCTGTTCGTGGAGCCGCCGCTGCCCTTCGAAGAGCTGTGGGCGCGCGCCGAGGAGATCGTGCTCGAAGGGAGCCCGGTTCGCGTGGCATGCATCGAGGATCTCATCGCGATGAAGCGGAGGGCCGGCCGTGCCAAGGACCTGGAGGACATCGCCGCGCTCGAGGTCCTCGCCGCGAGGAGGAACCGTGAGTGAGCCGATCGGATCGTGGGACGAGGACGCGGAGCACAAGCGATCCCTGGGCCTCGAGGTGAGCGCCGACGAGCGCATCGCCTGGCTCGAGGAGATGATCGCCCTCGCGTTCGCGAGCGGCGCGTTGCCGAAGCGGCGCGACGAGTGGGGCCAGCCGATCGACTCCGCGCGCGGGGCCGAGAGCCCGGAGCGAGAGCGCGAAGCCCCTTGACTCCGCAGGCGCGTACCGGAGGGCGGCAGGACGGGCTCGGGCCATGACCGCCGATCGAGGCGAGCTCGGTCCGCTCGAGCGCTGGCGCCTCGTCCTGGGCGAGGCGGCCGACGCGACGCTCGGCGCGAGCGATCCGGACGTGGGCGCGTACGACGCGGCGCTCGCGTTCCTCTACGACCGCGAGAGCGACCTCGAGGGCCGCGGGGTGCGCACCGGCGATCGGCGCGGCGGCGAGGCGCCGAGCGCGCTGACGGTGCCCGAGTGGCTCGATCGCATCCACGCGCTCTTCCCGAAGGAGACCGTCGAGCGCCTCGAGCAGGACGCGGTCGAGCGCTACGGGATCGACGAGATCGTGACCCACCCCGAGGTGCTCGAGCGCGTCGCGCCGAGCCCGGCGCTCTTGCGCGCGGTGCTGCGGACCAAGCACCTCATGAGCCCCGCGCTGCTCGAGCTCGCCCGCGAGCTCGTGGCGCGCGTCGTCGACGAGCTGTTGCGGCGCCTGCGCACCGAGGTGCGCCGCGCGTTCAGCGGCACGCTCGATCGGCGGCGCAGCGCGCCGGCCCGGACGTCGCGCAACCTCGATCTCGCGCGCACGGTGCGGAAGAACCTCCGGCACTGGGATCCCGAGCGACGCAAGCTCCTCGTCGAGCGGCCCTACTTCTTCGCGCGCACGCGGCGGCACTCCGAGCGATGGCAAGTCGTCTTGCTCGTCGATCAATCCGCCTCGATGCTCGAGTCGACGATCCACGCCGCGGTGTCCGCGGCCTGCTTCTTCGGCATCCCGGGCCTCGAGACGCACCTCGTCGCGTTCGACACGAACGTCGTGGACCTCACCGCCGACGTGACCGATCCGGTCGAGGTGCTGATGCGGGTGCAGCTCGGAGGCGGGACCGACATCGCGCAGGCGGTCCGATACGCGGGGCAGCTCGTGAAGAACCCGCGCCGGACGATCGTGGTGCTCGTCACCGACTTCTTCGAGGGCGGCGACCCGGCCGCGCTCTACCGGGAGATCCACCGGCTCACCGAGGCGGGCGTCCACGTGCTCGGCCTCGCGGCCCTCGACGCGCGGGCGGAGCCGACCTTCGACCGCGACGTGGCCCACGAGTGCGCGCGGCATGGCGCGCGCGTCGGCGCGATGACGCCGGGCGAGCTCGCCGCGTTCGTCGCGGAGACGATCGGGCGATGAGGCGGGACGATCTCCTCGCGCTCGACGAGGCGAAGCTCGCGGAGCTCGCCACGCGCGGGCACGTGAAGAAGGCGATCAAGGACCTCGCCGCGGGGCGGCGGCCGCGCCTCGCGATCGAGGCCGACGGAACCGTCGTGGCGACGAGCGACGACGGAGTGGTCACGCGCCTCGCCGCGGGCCGCGCGCTGCGCGACACGGAGTGCACGTGCCCGGCGGCGCGGGTGTGCGGGCACCGCGTCCTCGCCGTGCTCGCGTACCGCGACGAGCACGGGCACGCGACGCCGGCGGCGCCCACGCGCTCGAGCCCGGGGCGGTTCGAGGACGCCGCGCTCGAGGCGCTCCTCGGCCGCGTGGCGTGGCGGCGCGCGCTCGATCGCCGCGAGCGCGGCTACGCGGCGCGCGTCGCGCGCGGGGCGGTCCCGAGCGTCGAGCTCCCGACCGCGACGGTGCGCTTCCTCGTCGAGGGCGAGCTCGGGTACGCGCGGTGCGACTGCGCGGCCGGCGGGCGGTGCGAGCACGTCGCG
>JAYRVK010000479.1:0-2849 GCA_041918555.1 Sandaracinaceae bacterium | reverse complement strand
GGGGCGGCCGCGCGCGCGTTCTAGCGGAGCGCGCTCCGCGGCTCGCGCGCGCCGCTCTCGCGCCTCGCGGACCGCGTGCCGAAGCTCCTCGCCGCGGCGGACCCGCGCGTCCGCGCGGCCGGGGCGCGGGTCGCCGGGCTCACCGCGGGGGTGGCGGTCACCGACGTGGAGGGGCTCCTCGAGGACCGCGCGCCGCGCGTGCGCGAGCAGGTCGTCGGCGCGATCGGCCGGCTCGGCGGCGAGGACGCCGAGGCGCTCCTCGCGGCCGCCCTCGACGACGCCGACGCGGTCGTCCAGGAGCGCGCGGCCGAGGAGCTCCTCGCGATGCGCGCGGCGCGCGCGACGCTCGCGGTCCTCGACTGGTTCGCGCGGAGCGGCGACCCCGCCCTCGTCGACCGGCTCGCGGCGAAGATCGAGCTCCCGGCGGAGCCCTCCGACGCGATCGTCGAGGCGCTCGGCGCGGCGGTCGCGCACGTCGCCCCCGAGCACGCGGCCTACGAGCGCCTGCTCGAGCTGAAGATCCGCGCGATCACCGGCCAGCGCCCCTCGCGCGGGGCCTCCGTCGACGTGGACCGCGAGATCACCGCGCGCTTCCCCGCGTGGGCGCGCCTCTCCACGGTGCGCGGCTTCACGCCGCTCGCGCGCAGCCTGCGCACCGCCGAGCTGCTCTACGAGATGACGGCGAGCGACGCCGATCAGTCGGGCGCGATCGTGCTCTTCTCGAAGTCGCTCGAGGGCTACCTCCACGCGTGGCTCTCGCCGCGGCTCGCCGACCTCGTGCGCCGCCCGAGCGAGCTGTACGCGGTCGCGGACCGCCTCACCGGGAGCGCCTGGCCGAGCTACCAGCGCTGGCTCGCCCCGCGCTGGAAGGACGTCGCCGTCGTCGGCGGCCTCGAGGTGCAGCTCCCCTTGCGCAGCGCGATCCAAGCGCTGCGCGAGCTGCGCGACGGGCGACAGCACTTCGACAGCCCGCGCTCGATCACCGAGTGGGCGCGGATGATGTTGTTCCTCGGGCTCGATCACCCGAGCGGGCCGCAGAACCTCCTCGGGGTCTCGGCCCAGGACGCGGAGCACGTCGTGAAGGTCGCGCACCGGCTGCAGGTCGTCTCGCACGTGCGCAACGCGGTCACCCACCGCACCGTCGCGAGCCGCCCGGTCCTCGAGGGCTTCCGCGGCGTCTACTACCCGACCTTCGAGGACCTCACCGCGATGGCCTGAAAGTTGGGCCGCCGATCCCGGAGGATCAGGATGCGGCGGTGTCGAAGGCCTCGTTCTGGGACGCGTTCCGCGACCCGAAGCTCGCGCTCATGCTCGGGCTCGGCTTCGCGTCGGGTCTCCCGAACCCGCTGGCCGGCGACACGCTGAGCGCGTGGCTCGACGACGTCGGCGTCGACCTCGCGAGCCTCGCGTTCTTCGGCGGGGTCGTGCACCTGCCCTACAACCTCAAGTTCGTGTGGGCCTCGGTCTTCGATCGGTGGGCGCCGCCCTTCCTCGGGCGCCGGCGATCGTGGCTCGTCCTCACGCAAGTCGCCTTGCTCGTGCTCATCGGCCTGATGGGCTCCTTCGACCCGACCCAGCGCCCGCTCCTCGTCGGCGCGCTCGCGCTCCTCGTGGCGTTCAGCGCGGCGAGCCAGGACATCGTCTCGGACGCGTACCGCACCGAGGTGCTCTCCGAGGCGCAGCGCGCGAGCGGCGTCGCGATCTTCGTCGCGGCCTACCGCGTGGGCCTCATCGTGACGGGCTCGCTCGCGCTGATCCTCGCCGACCAGCTCCCGTGGTCGGTCGTGTTCTGGGGGCTCGGCGGCCTCATGGGGATCGGCGTGCTCACCACGCTGCTCGCGCCGCCCGCGGCCGCGCCGGCGCGGGTGCCCAAGACCCTGATCGAGGCGATCGTCGAGCCCTTCCGCGAATTCCTGAGGCGCGATCAGGCGTGGCTCTTCCTCGTCATCACGATGCTCTACAAGTTCGGCGACGTGTTCGTCACCGCGATCCGCACGCCGTTCCTGCGCGAGGTCGGCTTCACGCTCACCGAGATCGGGACGCTCGTGAAGTTCGTGGGGATCGCCGCCACGATCGGCGGAGCGCTCGTCGGCGGCGGCTTCGTCGCGAAGTGGGGGATCCAGCGGGCGATGATCGTGTTCGGCGTCGCGCAGGCGCTCCCGAACCTCGCCTACGCGGTCCTCGCGTGGGTCGGCAAGAGCTACGCTTTGCTCGGGATCGGGATCGGGGTGGACAACTTCATGGGGGGCATGGCGACGGCCTCGCTCACCGCCTTCTTCATGACGATCTGCAACCGGCGCTTCACCGCCATGCAATACGCCTTGCTCACTTCGCTGATGACGGTGCCGGGGCGGCTGCTCGGGATGGGCTCGGGCTGGCTGACGGAGCACATCGGCTGGCCGGCGCTGTGGATCACCTCCGTGGTCGTCGCGCTGCCCGCGCTCCTCCTCCTGATGCGCGCGCGGATCGTCGAGCCGGAGAGCGCGTGAGCGTCGAGCGCGTGCTGAGCGAGGCGGTCGCGCGCGGGGATCCCCCGGCGGCGCAGGCCTGCGTGCTCGTCGACGGCGCGATCCTCCACGAGAGCGCGCACGGCTGCGCGCTCGACAGCGTCTTCGACGTGGCGAGCATCACGAAGGTCGCGGCCACGACCAGCGCGCTCGCGTGGCTCGTCGAGCGCGGGGAGGTCTCGCTCGACGACGGCGTGCGCCGCTACCTCCCGTCGGCGACCTTCGACGCGAGCCTGCGCGCGCTCCTCGGCCACCGGAGCGGCCTCCCCGCGTGGCGGCCGTTCTTCGCGGCGGTGCAGCGCGATCCCGCCGCCGGGGCGATCTTCGGCGCGGACGCGGGGC
>JAYRVK010000478.1:0-5081 GCA_041918555.1 Sandaracinaceae bacterium | reverse complement strand
GAGGCGCGGCGGATCACCGTGCACGAGGCGCGCTACGCGCTCGCCCTGCTCCCGGCGCTGCTCTTGCTCTTGCTCGAGGCGATCCTGCCGGAGGCGTGGATCGGGCGGCGGCGGCGCAAGCCCCCGCCTCCCAAGCGGAAGCGGCGCGGGGCGAAGGCGAGCGCGGGAGAGGAGGCGGCGGCATGAGGGGAGCGATCCTCGGGTTCGTGTGCGCGATGGGCGCGGCCGCGCCGGCGGCGGCGTGGGAGCCGTTCCTGGTCGAGAACGGCGAGGTCGCCGATGGGAACGAGCGCATGGCCGCGCGCGATGCGCAGACCGCCTTGCACCACTACGACCAGGCCGCGCGGCAGCTCCCGAACGCGCCGGGCGTCCACCTCGACCGGGGCCTCGCGCTCCTCGAGGCCGACCAGCTCGACGAGGCGATCGAGGCGTTCGAGCGCGCGAGCCAGCCGCCCGCGACGCGCGAGATCCGCGCGGACGCGCACTACGACATCGGCATCGCGCAGTACCGCCAGGCCGACACGGCGGCGACGGCCGAGGATCACGAGGAGGCGCAACGTCTCTTCCGAGCTGCAGCGGACTCGTTCCGTCAGTCCCTGCGCCTGCGCCCCGGAAACGCCGACGCCGGCTGGAACCTCGAGCTCGCGCTCCGCCGGCTCCGCGAGCAGGAGGAGCAGCAGGAGCAGCAGGAGCAGCAGGAGCAGCAGGAGCAGCAGGAGCAGCAGGAGCAGCAGGAGCAGGAGCAGGGCGACGAAGAGCAACCGGACCAAGAGCAGGGCGACGAAGAGCAACAGGACCAAGAGCAGGGCGACGAAGAGCAACCGGACCAAGAGCAGGGCGACGAAGAGCAACCGGACCAAGAGCAGGGCGACGAAGAGCAACAGGACCAGCAGCAGGGCGACGAGGAGCAGGAGGACTCGTCCGAGGGTGACGAGTCGAGCGACGAGGAGGAGGGCTCCGAGGACCCGAGCTCGCAGGAGGGCGGACGCGACGGCGAGGGCGACGAGTCGCCTCCCCAGGATCCACAGGACCAAGAGGCCTCCGGATCGCAGGACCGATCGCTGCCCCCCGAGCACCGGCGCGTCCTCGACGCGCTCCAGGACTCCGAGCAGAACCTCGAGCGCCACCGCGCCCGCACGCGCGCGGCCCGCGAGAACCGGCGCGTGGAGCAGGACTGGTGACGCGCCGCGGGGGAGCGCTCGTCCTCTCCGCCGCGCTCGCGCTCGCGATCGCAGCGCGCGCCGACGCGCAGCCCCCGGGGGCGCCGGCGACCGCCGCGCTGACGATGAGCGCGGACCGCACGCAGATGGAGACGGGGGAGATCTTCCGGCTCACCGTGGAGGCGCGGGTCACCGGAGCGAGCAACGTCGACGTGGTGCTCCCCGATCTCGCGCCGTTCGACGTGATCGCGCGGCAGGTGTCGACGCCGTTCTCGCTGCGCTTCGGCTTCGGCGGCGCGCAGCAGGTGCAGTCGACGATCCGCCACGTGCTCACGCTGCGGGCGCGGCAGGTCGGTCGGATCGCGCTGCCCCCCGCCTACCTCGCGCTCGGCGGACAGCGCTTCGAGAGCAACGCGCTCACCTTCGACGTCGGCGGCGCGCCCGGCGATCCGTCGCCGACCGATCCACAGCCCGCGGATCTGCCGCCCGCGCAGAGCGTCGACGGGATGGTGTTCGATCCGAACGGGTTCTTGCGCACGTGGGTCGACGAGGGCGAGCCCTACGTCGGGCAGCAGGTCACCGTGACCGTCTACCTCTACCTCCCGGGGCCGCTCCGCGGCTCGCCGCAGGTCACGCAGGAGCCGACCGCGGACGGATTCTGGGTGCAAGACCTCTTGTCGCCGAGCCGGCAGCTCACGCCGCGCGCGCAGGCGATGAACGGGCGGAGCTTCGAGGTGTACCTGCTGCGGCGCTTCGCCGCGTTCCCGCTCACCCCCGGGGAGCTGACGATCGGCGCGCCCGCGCTGAGCGTCGAGCCCGGGGGGATCTTCGGGATCTTCGGCGGCGGCGGCGGCGAGACGTTCACGCGCACCGGCCTGCCGGTGACGATCCGCGCGCGCGAGCTGCCCGCCGACGGTCGCCCGCCCGGGGATCCGCACGTCGGCTCGCTCGAGCTCGCCCTCGAGCTCGATCGCACCCAGGTCGCGACCGGCGACGCGGTGACCCTCACGCTCACCGCGTCGGGCCGCGGCGCGCTCCAGCAGCTGCGCGTGCCCGATCCCGTCGCCGACGGGCTGCGCGTGCTCGCGCCGGAGGTGCGCGACGCCGTCTCGACCCCGAACGACGTGGTCGGCGGGACGCGGACGATCCGCTGGCTCCTCGTCCCCGAGCGCCCGGGCACCTATCCGCTCGGGCCGTTCGCCATCCCGGTCCTCGATCCGCGCGACGGGACGTGGAGCGTCGCCCGCTCGCCCGCGCTGAGCCTCGTCGCGGCGGGGAACGCCGCGTCCGGGGACGAGGATCCCGACGTGCCCCGCCCCGAGCGGCCGAGCCCCGGCGACCCGTCCATCACGTTCGGTCCGATCCACACGGTGAGCGAGCTCGCACGAACGCACGTCTCGTTGTCATCGCAGCCGTGGTTCCTCGGCCTCCTCGCGATCGGGCCGGTGGCGTTCCTCGTCGGGCTCGCGATCCGCACGGCACGACGGCGCGCGCTCCGGGACGACCCGAGCAAGGCCCCCAGGCGGGCGCGCAAGGCCGCGCAGCAGCGCCTCGCGGCGGCCAAGGACCACGCCGCGGCAGACGAGCCGCGCGCGTTCTATGCGGCGATCGCCAAGGCGCTCAAGGACGTGCTCGAGGCCAAGCTCGGCCGCGCGGTCGGCAGCCTGACCTTCGCCGAGCTCCGCGAGACCCTCGCCGCGCGCGGGATGGACGAGGGTCTCGCGTCGCGGCTCGTCGACGAGCTCGAGGGCTGCGACTTCGCGCGCTTCAGCGCGGTCGGGGTGTCGGGCGGGGAGATGGAGAGCTGTCTCGGGCGCGCGCGGGAGCTCCTCGAGGGGCTCGATCGGTTCCAGCCGACGCCGGAGGAGGCATCGTGAGGACCGCTCGGATCTTGCTGCTCGTCCTCGCCGTGGGCGCCCCGTCGATCGCGTCGGCGGACTCGCTCGAGGAGATCTTCGAGCGCGGCAACGCCGCCTACTTCCGCGGCGACTACGACGCCGCGGCGGCGGACTACCGGCGGCTGGTGGACCTCGGCGTGGTCGACCCCGACGTGTCGTTCAACCTCGCGACCGCGGAGGCGCGGCGAGGGCGTTACGGCGCGGCCGCGCAGTTCTACGAGCGCGCGCTGTGGCTGCGGCCGGGCGACTCCGACGCGCACGACGGGCTCGACGCGGCGCGCGCCGCGCTCGGCCGGCGGCTCGCCGAGCAGACGGGGGAAGGCGAGGTGGACACCGCGCCGCCGCTCTCGGAGGCGCTGTTCGGCGGGGTGGGCCGCACGAGCCTCGCGATCGTCACCGTGATCGCGGAGACGCTGCTCTTCGCGGCGTTGCTCGCGCTCCTCTTCGCGCGCCGCGAGAGCGTGCGGCTCGGGCTGGGGATCGCGGCGCCCCTCCTCGCGATCCTGGCGCTGGTGTGCGGGACGGGCTGGGCGCTCCGCGCCGGGGCGTTCGAGGAGGGCGCGCCCGCCGTGATCGTCGAGCCGACGGCGCCGCTCCGCGAGGGACCGGACGCGCACGCGCAGGTCCGCCACCGCGCGCGCGAGGGGCAGCGCGCGTGGGTGCTCGAGCGCGAGCGGAGCTGGTCGCGCGTCCGCGTGCCCGACGTCGGCGAGGGCTGGATCGCGAACGAAGGGGTCGGCCTCGTCCGGCCGTGACCCAGAGGGCGTCACCCGCGACGGGTCGCAGCGCGTTCGGCCCCCTCGGGAATCAGGTCAAGCCTTCTCGGCGACGGCGAGGATCCGCTCGTCGAGGTCCTCGAACTCGAAGGGCTTGTCGAGGTACGCGTCGGCGCCGTAGAGCGGCGACGTCATCTCGTTCAGCCGCTCGCCGATGCCCGTCAGCATGATCACGCCGGTGCCGCTCAGGCCGTCGTCCTCGCGGATCGCGCGGCAGACCTCCCAGCCCGTCATCCCCGGCATCATCACGTCGAGGATCACGAGGTCGGGCCGCTCGCGACGGACGGTGCGGAGCGCCTCCTCGCCGTCCGAGGCCTCGAGGATGCGGACCCCGTCGTAGGTCCGGAGGTGGCGCGTCACGAGCCCGAGGATCTCGACGTCGTCGTCGGCCACGAGCACGGTCTTGTCCGCCAGGGCGGTCTTTCGGCTGGTCATCGTCTCACGCTCGGCAATCGGTCGCGGGCATCGTCACCGCACCGGCGCGGCGCTGTCAATCGCAACCGCCTGAGCCGCTCACTCGTCCTCGTCCACCGCCGTCGTCCGGCGCTGCGCGTCCCGCAGGCGGCGCGCGTCGTTCCCGACGGCGCTCGAGGGCGGCACCATCGTGATGATCTGCTCGTAGAGCGCGGTGCGCCGCTCCGGCGGCTGGGACGCGGCGCCCGAGAGCATGCCGCGGGCGATCGCCTCGCACGACGCGCTCGCGCGGGTCACCTCGGCGTGGTCCGGATCGATCCGGTACGCGGTCTGGACGGATCGGCAGTGCGCCACGGGGTTCGAGCGCAGGCGCTGCGCGTCCGCGAGGTGGAGCTGCACGAGGTGCGAGCGGAGCTGGCCGGCGTAGCGCGGGTTGCGCGCGATCCGACCGTCGAGGGCCAGCGCCTGCGACATCTGCTGGCGCACCGAGGCCCCGAAGTTCGCCCGCGTGATCTGGGGCCAGAGCCGCGCGAACGCGCGGATGTTGTCAGCGAGCTGGCTCAGCTCGCGCTGTTGGGGGGCCGGCGCCGTGCGCGCGGCGATCGACGCGGTGTTCGCCGCGCGCTCGAAGTCGCCGGCGAGGTAGTACTGGATCACCGTGCGGGTGATCCCGGACCCCGCCGCGGAGCTCGGCTCCGGCGTGCGACCGCGGCGCGAGCTCGCCACGCGCTCGGGCGCCGGGCTGCGGCCCGCGGAGCGTCCCGTGCGCGGCGCCGTCGGCGCCGACGGACCGGCGTCCTCCTCGGGCTCGACGGCCTCGGGCGGCGTCGGAG
>JAYRVK010000477.1:0-9422 GCA_041918555.1 Sandaracinaceae bacterium | reverse complement strand
GATCAACGGCGTCGACGACGGCGACGGGTGCTCGGACTCGGGCGGTCGCGCGCGCTGGTCCGCGGGCGGCCGCGGCGACCCACCGCCGCGCCGCGGGATCGTGCGCTTCGCCGAGGGCGGCTCGAACCGCCCGATCTCGGTCGCGTCGGTCGACCAGCTCGCGCTCCACCTGATCGTGCGCGCGCGCGGGCGCTCGACGCTCACCGTCCAGGCCTCGGAGGCGCCGCGGCAGGACGCGCTCACCGTCGCGCTCGTCGCGCGCGGGGTGCCCGCTGCGAGCTTCGAAGTGGTCGGCGACGCGGGCCTCGCCGACGGCGCCGTGACCGTGACGTCGCGGCCCCCCGACCCCTGAGACCTGGAGAATTGGGCCCCGTGAAAGTGTCGTTTGACCTGAACACGGGGAGGTTCGGTACAGTCTGAGGTCCCGGACTCTGCCCGTGCCGTCGGTCGCTCGCCGTCGTCGCTCGTTCGCCACGCTGCTCGCCGCGGCGGCCGTCGCTGCTTCCGTCGTGGCCATCGCGCCCCCGGGCGGGGCCCAGAGCGATCACGGCACGGTGATCCGGGTGCTGCGCACGGGGCGCGACTTCCGCGCGCGCGCGCGGGCCGCGCTCGCGCGCGGGAGCAGCAACGACCGCTCGGTCGCCCCCGAGCTGATCCAGGCGCTCGGCGATCCCAGCCCCGCGGTGCGCGCCGCGGCGGCGACCGCCCTCGGGCGCCTCCAGGATCCGCGCGCGCTCCCGCCGCTCCGCGCGCGGCTCTCGGACGATGAGGCCGGGGTCCGCACCGAGGCGCAGTCGGCGATCCGCCGCATCGAGGCGGCCACGGGGGGGCAGCCCGGCTCGGCGAGCGCGGCGGCGCCCGCGGCGGTGCGCGCCGATCGGTTGCCCTCCTTCTCCGTCGTCCCGCGCGCGAGCGACATCACGTGGCCGAACGTGCACTACGTGGTGGTCCTCGGGACCATGGAGAACCGCAGCCGCTTCCGCGACGACGGGCTCGGGGAGCTCCTGGCCTCGGAGGTGAGCCGCGGCCTGCTCGTGCTGCGCGGGGTCGCGACGTTCCGGGACGGGCAAGTCCCGCCGGACGCGACCCGCGAGATCCAGCGCCGTCGGATCCCGCGGCTGCGCCTCGAGGGCTCGCTCACGCGCGTCGAGCCGAGCCTCCAGCAGCGCAACCTCCTCGTGCGCTGCGAGGTCTCGCTCATGTTGATGGACGACCCGGGCCGCAACATGCGCGGGGTCCTCAACGGCGCGGCGACGGGGACCTCGCCGCGGAGCGGGGTGCGCCAGGTGCAGGAGCAGCGGCTCGCGCGCCAGGCGCTGAGCGGCGCGGTGCGCTCCGCGATGCAGGGCGCGGCCCGCGTGATCTCGAGCGCCGCGCGTTGAGCCGCGAGTGCGCTATCTTCCGCGCGTGCGAAGAGCCATCCCGACGCTGGCGCTGCTGCTCGCCGGCGCGTGCACCCCGCAGGGCGATCCCGCGATCGGGCCCGACGGATTCCAGGACGACTTCGACCGCGAGACGCTCGGTGACGTCTGGCACAACACGGGCGGGCGCTACCAGCTCCGCGACGGCTGGCTCAACGTGCGCGGCGCGCGGAACCGTCCGCTCTGGCTCCGACGCCGGCTGCCGCGCGACGTGCGGATCGACTTCGACGTGCGCTCGGAGAGCCCCGCCGGGGACATCAAGGTCGAGGTCTTCGGCGACGGATCCTCGCGTGCGACCTCGGAGAGCTACACCGCGACGAGCTACGTGATCATCTTCGGCGGATGGAACAACACGATCAACGCGATCGCGCGGATGAACGAGCACGGGGACGATCGCGTCGTCGGGCCGCGCCGGCCGGTCGAGACGAGCCGCGTCTATCACCTGCGCATCGAGCGCCAGGGCCAGCGCATCACCGCGTGGGCCGACGACGCGGAGCTCGCGCACATGGACGACCCGGAGCCCCTCTCCGGCCGGGGCCACGACCACTTCGCGTTCAACGACTGGGACGCGGATCTCTGGTTCGACAACCTTCGGATCGAGCCCCTGTGAAGTAGTAGAATTCTGCGCCGCACCGATGGAGCTGAAGCAGTTCGATATCGTCCTCCACGACGCCGAGGTGAAGCTGAAGCGCCTCAAGGCGCTCTACGAGCAGTGGTTCCAGGGCATCGAGCGCCTCGAGCCGACCGTGCCGCGCAAGGAGTTCGATCGGACGATGGAGCTCCTCACCCGGGAGAAGCCCCGCAACACCGCGGCGCGCTTCAAGCTCAACACGCTGCAGGCCCGCTACAACACGTACACGAGCCACTGGCAACGCATCGCGCGGATGATCGAGGAGGGCACCTACGATCGCGACATCCGTCGCGCACAGCGGCGGCGGCGCGGTCCGGAGCGCGAGGCCAAGGCGGAGGTGAAGACCTACGAGCTCGACGCGGGCGCGGGCGACTCGTTCGATCCGGACGCGCTCTTCGCGGACGACGAGATCTCGAGCGTGCTCACCGCGCTCGACAAGGAGAAGTCAGAGCGGCCCTCGACCACGCCGCGGCGCGGCCTCACCGCGTTCAGCGCCGTCTCGAGCGGCAAGGCCGGCGACACGCTGCCGCCGCTCGAGGGCGAGGACACCTCGCCCAACGCGCTGAACCCCTTCGCGAAGGGGCCCACCACGGCGACGTTCGGCCGGCCCAAGTCGTCCCCCCCCCCGGCCGCGCCGAAGAGCTCCTTCCGACCTCCGACGCCGGAGAGCGGCTCGCGGCCGCTCCCGCCGCCGCCGCCGAAGGCCGCCGCGTCGCGCGTGGCGCCGCCTCCGCCGCCCGGCGCGGCGCGCCCCGATCCGATGAAGCGGCTGTACGAGGACTTCGTCGCCGCGCGCAAGCGCCAGGGCGAGGGGAGCGCGCCGAGCTACGACAAGCTCGTCGAGAAGGTCGAGACGATGCGCACGCAGCTCCGGCAGAAGCACGGCGACAAGAAGATCGACTTCGAGGTCGTCGTGAAGGACGGCAAGGTCGGGCTCAAGCCGAAGATCCGGTAGGCTCGAGCGCGCACGTGTCGTGGCCGAGCAGCGCGTCCGCCATCGGATAGAGCTCGCGGTTCTCCTTCATCATCCGCCAGCCGAGCTTCGCGAGGACGCGGGTCAGCTCGATCCGGAAGCGGATGCGGCGCGCGTCGATCTCGGCGGCGCCCTGCCAGCGCTCGACGAAGTCCTCCATCAGCGCGTAGAGCGGGCCGAGCTCCTCGTGCAGCCGCTCGGCGCGCCCTCGGATCGCCGGGTCGTCGTGCTCGAGGAGCACCGGGTACAGAGCCCCCGTCTCCATCGCGGCGTGGACGCGCAGCTTGCCGATGAAGCGCCGCAGCGCGACCGCGATCCGCTCTGCGTCGTAGCCTGGCGTGAGCGCGGCCGTGCCGAGCTCGTTCGCGAGGCGCTGCAGCTCCCGGTGCTGGCGTCGGAACGTCTGGGTGGGGGGGCTCTGCATCACGGCCTCGCAGGGGTCTACGAGGCCGGCGCCCGATCGGTTCGTCGCGCGCGCTCACTCCGCGGCCGGCCGGCGGCGGCGCCGCCGCCGCCGCGGGCGCGGCCGGGGCGGCGCGTCCGCGTCCTCCGGCAGATCCTCGCCCTCGTCGTCGAGCCACTCGGGCGGCCGCTCGCCGCGCGCGTGGCTCTCGATCCCGAGGAGGATCGCCGCCTCCTCGAAGTACTCGCGCCGCGGGAGCGCGCCGACGTGGCCCGAGCGCATCCGCCGCTCCGCCTGCACCAGCGTCCGCATCCGCTCCTTCAAGCGGCGCGGCACCGCGAGCGTCTCGACCACGTCGCGCATCAGCGCCTCGTAGGCCTTGGTCGCGTCCTTGACGCCGTCGACGGACTCCGCGATCGGGCCGAGCATCAGCGCCGCGAAGAGCACCGCGTCGGTCGGCAGCGTGCCCGCGCGCTTGAGCGTGTCGATCGCGTCGAGCCGGCCCCAGAGCCTCCGCGCCTCCGGCGAGTCGTCGTCGAGGTGCACCGCGAGCTGCGGGAGCAGCACGCCGAGCGCGCCCATCTCCCACATCAGCCAGAAGCTCCGGTGCGCCGCGCCCCCGCGCAAGAGTCGGAGGATCTCCTCGAGCAGCCGCGGCCGCGCCGCGCGCGCGAGCTCGTCGCGCTGCGCGACCATCGCGTCGTAGACCGACGGATCGATCCCGAGGTCGAGCCGCGCGCTGAACTTGATCGCGCGCAGGATCCGCACCGGGTCCTCGCGGAAGCGCACGTCCGGCTGTCCGATCGTGCGGACCACCCGGCCGCGGATGTCGCGCACGCCGCCCACGTAGTCGATCACGCGGTGCGCCTCGGTGTCGTAGAAGAGGCCGTTGATCGTGAAGTCGCGCCGCATCGCGTCTTCCCACGGCTCGCCGAACACGTTGTCGTGCCGGATGAGGAGATCGACGTCCTCGCGCTTCTTCCCGTCCTCGTCGTCCTCCTCGACGACCTCTTCCTCGGCGGACGGATCGCGGCGGAACGTCGCCGTCTCGATGATCTTCCCACCGCCGAAGAGGATGTGGGCGAGCCGGAAGCGCCGGCCGATGATCCGGCAGTTCCGGAAGAGCGAGCGGACCTCGTTCGGCCGGGCGCTCGTCGCGATGTCGAAGTCCTTCGGCTTGACGTCGAGGAGGAGATCGCGGACGCCGCCGCCGACGAGATAGGCCTCGTGGCCGTAGCGCCGCAGACGCCGGATCACCTTGAGCGCGTCCGGATCGATGTCCTCGGGCCGGACGTCCGCGTCGTAGACCTCGGGCTCCGGCGCCGGAGGCGGAGAGGAATCGGGCGGGAGCGTGGCGGGGTCCATGGGTTGATTGCCAAGCGAGAGAGCGACGCGGGGGGCCGCCACCCCCGGCCGACGGGAGCCTGTAGCACGGCGTACCATGCCGCGCATGAAACGCGAAGACGCCGGGCGGGTCCTCGTCGCGGGGTATCCGGCCGTGGATCCGCCCGCCTCCCTGGTGCGCGCCCTCGCGGAGGACGCGCTCGCGGGGGTCATCCTGTTCAAGCGCAACCTGGTCGACGGCCCCTCCGGGGCGGCCGCGCAGATCCAGGCCCTCGCCGGGGGCTCGGCGCGCACCCCGCTCGTCGCCCTCGATCAGGAGGGCGGCCGCGTGCAGCGCCTGCGCGCGCCGGTGCTCGAGCTGCCTCCCATGCGCGCGCTCGGCGCCCGCGACGACGCGGCCCTGACGCGCCGCGCGGCGCGCGCGCTCGGACGGCAGCTGGCCGCGATCGGGATCAACGTCGACCTCGCCCCCGTCCTCGACGTCGACACGAACCCGCAGAACCCCGTGATCGGCGACCGGAGCTTCGGCGCCGATCCGCACCTCGTCGCGCGGCACGGCGTCGCGTTCGCGCGCGGGCTCGCGGACGCGGGCCTGCTCGCGTGCGGCAAGCACTTCCCGGGGCACGGCGACACGGAGAAGGACAGCCACTTCGATCTGCCCGCGCTCGCGCACGACATGGCGCGGCTCGAGGCGGTCGAGCTCGTCCCGTTCCGCGCCGCGGCCGGCGAGGTCGCCGCGGTGATGACCGCGCACATCGTGTTCCGCGCGCTCGATCCCGATCGGCCGGCCACGCTCTCGCGGCGTGTGGTGACGGGGCTCCTGCGCGAGCGGCTCGGCTACCGCGGGCTCGTGGTGAGCGACGACCTCGAGATGAAGGCGATCGCGGACCACTACCCGGTCCGCGAGGCGGTCGTCGAAGCCATCCGCGCGGGCTGCGATCTGCTCCTGATCTGCGCGCAGGTGGAGCTCGTGGACGAAGCGCGCGCGGCGCTCGCCGAGGAGGCGGCGCGCGACGCCGCGTTCGCGGCGCGGCTCGCGGAGGCGATCGCACGCGTCGACGCGGCGCGCGCGCGGCTCTCGTGCGCGCCGGGCGACCCCGCGGCGCTCGCGCGGGCCTTCGCGGACGAGGAGGCGGAGGGCGTGCGGATCGCGCTATCGTGACGGTCCATTGACCGTGGTGGGCTCGGCGACGATGGACGATCGGGCGCGGCTCGAGGCAGAGATCGCCTCGCTGCGCCACGCGATCGCCGTGCTCCACGAGGTCTCGACCCTCGTGCGCGCGGCGCAGGAGCTCGAGCCGACGCTCTACGCGCTCCTCACCGGGGTCACCGCCGGCGTCGGGCTCGGGATGCACCGCGCGGCGATCTTCCTCGAGCGCGACGGAGGCCTCGCGGGCGAGGCGGGGGTCGGGCCCCTCGACGAGCTCGACGCGGATCGCGTGTGGCGCTCGATCGAAGAGGAGCAACCCGACTTGCGCACGCTCTACGCGTCCGGGCTCGCGCTGCGCAAGCGCCCGGGCTCGTTCGACCGCGCGGTGCGTGCGCTGCGCGGCGTAGAGGACGGCGAGGGGCCGGTCGCCGTCGCCTTCCGGGAGGCGCGCCTCGTCGCGGGCGGCGAGGACCCGTTCTTCGATCCCGAGACGGTCCTCGCGGCGCCGCTCCGCGGGGAGCGCCGCGTGCGTGGCGTGCTCGTCGCGGATCGTCGCTTCCGGGGCGCGCCGGCGGACGCCGAGACGCGGCTCGTCTTCGACCTCCTCGCGGATCACGCGGGCCGCGCGGTCGAGAACGCGGAGCGCTTCGAGGCGCTCGCGGCCGAGGCGCGCACCGACGCGCTCACGGGGCTCGGGACGCGCCGCAGCTTCGGCGAGCGGCTCGCGCAGCTCGTGCGCGGCGCGCGCGAGGGCGGGCCCGCGGTGGGGCTGCTCCTGATCGACCTCGACGACTTCAAGCGCCTCAACGACACGCACGGCCATCCGGTCGGCGACGCGGTGCTGCGCGAGGTCGGCCGCCGCATGCTCGCCGCGCTCCGCCCGAACGAGGGCTTTCGGTACGGCGGCGAGGAGCTCGCGGTGCTGCTGACGGGGGTCGACGCGGACGGCCTCGCCTCCGCGGCCGAGCGCGTGTTCCTCGCGATCACCGCGCCGGCGCTCGAGACCGAAGGTGGCCTCTCCATCGAGGTCCGCTGCTCGATGGGCTGTGCGCTCCTCGAGCATGGCGCGGACGAGCTCGTGCGCGCGGCGGACGACGCGCTCCTCGCCGCCAAGCGCGCGGGCAAGCACCGCATCATGGGGACGCGATGTTGACAGTTGACATCATGGGGAGGGGCATCATAGGGACGCGATGTTGACAGTTGACATCCGGACCCGCGAATTCGGGCCCCAAACCCGAGAAAACCACGGGGACGCGATGTTGACAGTTGCCATCGAGGCCCGGCCACCGGGCTCGGGCGACCGAGACTCTGGGCCGGCGACGTCGACCGTTGCGTTCGCGGCCGCTTTGCGAAGTCAACTGTCAACATCCCGTCCCCGGGGCCTGCACCCCGGATCTCCCACAATTGCCGCCGCAGGCAGCGGTTCGCGAAGTCAACTGTCAACATCGCGTCCCCGGGGGCTCGGGCCTTGCCGTACCGCGACGAGCTCGAGGCGCTGAAGGCGCGGGTCGAAGCGCTCGAGGCCGAGCGCGACGGGCTCGAGGCCGCGCTCGAGCGGACGCGGGCCTCGCTCGCGAGCGTCGTGGGGTGGATGGCGGGCCTCCCGCCCGAGGCCGAGCTGGCGTGGCGCTCCCTCCATGGCGGCGAGCCGCTCGAGGCGACGTTCGTGAATGGATCGCAAGCGAAGTTGACGCTCGTCCTCGTGGGTCACGACGGTCGCGAGCACGTCGAGGTGACCATCGTGGCGGGCGGGGAGCACCGACTGGCCACGCACACCGGGCACCTGTTCCGGCTGCGCGACGAGCGCCGCGTGGTGTGGCAGGGCTACGTGACCGCGGGCGCGGCGCGGCTCGGGGTCGGTCAGTCCGCTTGAGCGTCGCTCGGCGGGTGCGCCGCGGCGATCGTGAAGGAGACCACCTCGGCGCGCTCCGCGACGGGGACGGAATAGACGCCGACGGGCCGGCCGTGGATCGCGACGGCGACGCTCGCGACCGTGCCTTCGAGCGCCGGGCACGCATCGGTGCGCCGGATCGCGACGCGGTAGCTCCCTGCGCCCAGCGTGGCGCGGCGATGCACGCGCCGCGGCGCGCTCGCGTCGTCGCAGCCCGGCAGGGTGGGCTCCGGCGCGACGTCGAGCTCGGGCTCGAGCACGACCGCGAGGCTCGACGCGTCGTTCCACGCGAGCCCGACCTCGAGGTCGCCGGGCGGTCCCCCCTCGCAGGTCTCGTCGATGCGGCCGTCGCAGTCGGAGTCGAGCCCGTCGCAGCGCTCCTCCGCGAAGCACACCCGGTCCAGCGCGGTGGCGCCCTCGGCGACCGTGACCTCCTGCAGGCCGAGCACGGTGAAGAGGACCACCCGCGACTCGGGCGGCGGGGTCGAGGCGCCGCACGCGGCGAGCAACGCGGTCAGCGCGGCGGCTCCGAGGGATCGCTCCATCGCGAGACGAATAGCACGACCCCTTGCGGCCGGGCCCGCGCGCTGGTCAGCATCGCCCGATGGCCGACGACTCCGAGGACGACCGCGAGGCGAAGAAGAAGGACAAGCCCGACCCCGTCGAGCGGACGGTGACGAGCCAGCGCTCGATCGAGCTCGCCGGACAGGTCGTCCGCTACACCGCGACCGCCGGGACGATCTTCCTCAAGGACGCGCAGGACGAGCCGCGCGCGGAGGTCTTCTACGTCGCCTACACGCGCGACGTCCCGGACGCGACGGAGCGCCCGGTGACCTTCGCGTTCAACGGGGGACCGGGCTCGAGCGCGGTGTGGCTCCACCTCGGAGCGTTCGGCCCGCGCCGCGTGGAGGCCGGCGACGCAGAGCCGTCGCGCTCACCGCCCACGCGGATCGTCGACAACGAGGCTTCCATCCTCGACGTGACGGACCTCGTGTTCGTCGATCCGGTGGGGACCGGCTGGAGCCGCGCGCTCGGCGAGACGAAGGCCTCCGAGTTCCACAGCCCGAAGGACGACGTGAAGTCCGTCGGCGAGGTGATCCAGCGCTGGACGAGCCGGAACGGGCGCTGGGCGTCGCCGAAGTACCTCGCGGGCGAGAGCTACGGCGCGACCCGCGCGGGGAGCCTCGCCGCGCACCTCGCGGACCTGGGCGTCATGGTCAACGGCGTCGTCCTCGTCTCGCCCGCGCTGATGTTCCAGACGCTGATCTTCGAGACGGGCAACGACCTGCCCTACGTCCTCTACCTCCCCGGCTACGCGGCGACCGCTGCCTACCACGGGGTGATCGCGCGGCCCGACCGCGCGGCGTTCCTGCGCGAGGTGGAGACGTTCGCGATCGAGGAGTACGCGCCTGCCCTGATGCTCGGCGCGACGCTCCCGCTCGAGCGTCGCGACGCGCTCGCCGCGCGCCTCGCCGCGATGACGGGGATCGACGTGGCGCTCTGGCGCCGCCTCGAGCTGCGCGTCGACCTCAAGACGTTTTGTCGCGAGCTCCTGCGCGAGCGGGGCGTGATCGTCGGCCGGCTCGACTCGCGGTTCGTGGGCCTCTTG
>JAYRVK010000476.1:0-8258 GCA_041918555.1 Sandaracinaceae bacterium | reverse complement strand
GTGCGCGGAGGTCGCAAGACGCATTGCGCTCCCTGCGGGGCTCCCGATCTCTTCGACGAAATGGCCCCAGCACCACACCTCGCTCGACTCGGTGAGCACGCAGCACACGTGGCTGTGGCACGCGACGTCGCGCGCGGGGGGAACCGCGGGCTCGGGGTGCTCCGTGTCGCCCCAGCAGACGACGTCGCCGTCGCGCTCGACGCCGCACACGAAGCCGTCGGCGCGCGCCACCGCCCGCATCGGGCCGAGGTCGTCGAGGCGCACGGCCACCTCGGAGGGTCGGCGCGGCCCGCCATCGCGCCGCAGCTCGCCGAAGTAGTCCGAGCCCCACACCCACAGCGCGCCCTCGGCGTCGATCGCGGCGTCGACGTCGATCGAGACCACGTCGCGCAGGACCTCGCCCGACTCGGTCGTCACGCGCGTCGGCCCGCACGTGTGGAAGCTGCCCGCCAGGCCCAGGACCTCTCCCCAGCACGCGACGGAGCCGTCGACGAGGCGCGCGCATGCGCGATGGTTTCGCACGGCGAGCTCGGCGGCGGGACGCGGCAAGACGGCGTACCCATCGAAGCCATCGGGGAAGGGGCCGCAACGCGGCGCGCCCCGCGATCCGTGGAGGTTGCTGCCCCAGCACCGCACACGACCGTCGACAAGGAGCGCGCAGGTGAGCCAGTCGCCCGCGGCCACGGCGGCGACGGCGGCCGCGGTCGGGATGCGACCGGGTGCGTGGACGGTCCGATCGGCGGTCGAAGTGTAGTCGACGGGGACGGCCAGTGCGCTGCCCCAGCAGACGAGGTCTCCGTGGCGCGCCGTGCACACCGAGCTCCCCGTGAGGCCGACCGACGAGGGGCCCGGCGCGTCGAGTGCCGCTTCCTTTGCGGGTATCACGACGCCGCCCGCGCAGCCCGCACCGACGAGCACCAGCCACACGCAACCCCCGCGCACGCCGTTCCCTCAGGGAGCCGCCGGCGGGAGCCGGCGGTGGTCCGCGACGGTGGGCCGTCTCCCGGAGGAGGTACGGAACAGCGTGAGGTCCTGGGGCGGTGCGAAGACGTACGTGCGGCGCCCGCGCGATTGCGATCGAGGTGCGGACGCGGCGGGGTCGGGCGGCCCGGGGGCGTCGACGAACGCGTAGTAGCCCTCGGGGTTGCGCTCGTGAACGATGAGGAGGTCTCCTCGGAGCGAGCGCACGCGCACGCCCCAGAAGTGCTGGAGCCAATCGAGCAGGTCCTGTGACTCGCCGCTGTGGCCCACGCGGCACGAGAGGAGGTCGACGCTCGAGAGCCCGTGGCCGCGGATCGCGTCCCCGAGGTCGAGGATCGCGCGGTGCATCGGGGTGAGCGCCGCGCGGTCGACCCCCCGCTCGCTCCGCTCGACGTGGAGATCCTGGAGCAGCTCGCGCGACGCGATCAGCCAGCCCGCGGGAGCGAGGTGAACGCGACCCGGCCATCCGTGGCCGAGGCACACGCCGAGGGTCCCGCCCCGCCCCGCCCACCGCGCCGCGCTCGCGAACGCCTCGACCGTGGAGCCCAGGATGGCGCGCTCCGCGATCGCGTCGTCCGGGCTGCCGGCGAGGCGCGAAGGAAGAATGGAGAAGTGCATGGTACGTTGACCCTGTAACCGCGCTCGTCCGCTCCAGTCGATCGTCGGGTGCTGATCCGCATAGTCGAGCTGAGTTTCCGACGGGGGTTTCCCCCCCTACCCCCAGCGCGAGTGAATGGCGCTGGGGCCCCCACCCCCAGTACGAACGCGCTTGCGCGCGTTCGCTCCCCCCGCTCCGCGTGGGGACCCCCTCGCCCGACGGCCGGCGCTACGCGCCGACCTGGGCTCGATGGACACGCGTCGGCCTCGGCTCGACTGACTGATGGACAGCCTTTGAGTTTTCGAGGGGCGCTGCGCACGCCCCTCCCCCGCGCCTCCGCCGCCTCCGCGCGGGGGCCCTCGGCCGGCGGCCGGCGCTGCGCGCCGGCCTGGCCTCGATCGCCGCGCGTCGGCCTCGGCTCGATCGATTTGTCCGACAGCCTCGCGCGCCCTCCTCGTGCGATGCTGCGCGGGGGCGTGCGTGCGACGAAGCCGAGATACCCGCTTCGCTGGAAGCTGACCGTGCTCGCGGTCGGGCTCGTGACGGCGCCGCTCGTCGGCGTCGGCCTCGCGCTCGTCGGCGTGAACCAGGACGCGGTCGAGGCGCTCGCGCTCGAGGTGCAGCTCGCGGTCGTCGAGGACACCACCAAGGACATCGCCGGCCAGCTCGGCGCGATCGAGGACACGCTCGAGACGGTGGGCCGGCTCCTCGCCCGCGAGGGCCTCGAAGAGGAGGCCGCGCTCGCCGCCTCGATCGCGATCGTGGAGGGCGCCGAGGGCGTCGACCACGCCGCGATCTACGACGCGCAGGGCGCGCTCATCGACGTGATCCGCGAGCGCGCGGCCGCGGGCGTCGAGGTGCCCGAGGCGCTCGACGCGGAGCTGCGCGCGCGCGCGGCGGCGAACGGCACCGCGCTCGGCGACGCGACCGCGGGCGAGCTCGCGCCGCGCGTGCTGGTGGTGGTCCCGCTGCGCCCGCGCGTCGTCGGCCCCGCGACCGGCTACGCGGCCACCCTCGCGTCGCTCGAGCCGCTCGCCGCGCGCGTCGAGCGCACCGCCGCGGATCGCTTCCCCGGGCTGTCCGACGCGCTGACGGTGGTCGACCACCGCGGCCGCGCGCTCCTCGCGCCGCGGAGCGCGCGCGCGCCGCTCGAGGACGCGGCGCTCCCATGGATCGACGACCTCGCCGAGGGCGCGTACGCGGCGGAGCTGCTGCGCCAAGGTCGGATCGACGGCGAGCGAGGCGGCGTGGTCGCGTCCGTGCGCACGGTGCCCCAGTACCGCTGGGCGATCGCCGTGCAGGAGCCGAGCGCGGTGGTCTTCGCGTCGGTCGGCCGGATGCGCGCGATCATCGCGGCGACGGTGGCCGGCGCGCTGCTCCTCGCGATCCTCGCGGGGCTCTTCGCGGCGCGCCGGATCACCCGCCCGCTCGACGCGCTCGTGGCCTTCGCGAGGCAGCTCGGCGAGCGGCGCTTCGGTGGTCGCGTCGCGGTCGAGACCGCGGACGAGCTCGCAACGCTCGGCGAGGCGCTGAGCGACGCCTCCGTCGAGCTCGAGGCGAGCGAGGCGAAGCTCCGCACCGAGCAGGAGATCCGCCTGGATCTGCGCCGCTACCTCCCGGCCGAGATCGTCGACCGCGTGGTCCGCCGCGAGCAGGACATGGCGCTCGGCGGCGAGCGCCGGGAGATCACCGTGCTCTTCGCCGACGTCGTCGGGTTCACGCCGCTGACCGAGGAGCGCGAGCCCGAGGAGGTCGTGACGATCCTCAACGAGCTGTTCACGATCCTCACGGAGATCGTGTTCCGCCACGGCGGGATGGTCGACAAGTTCATCGGCGACTGCGTGATGGCGATCTGGGGCGCGCCCGAGACGCAGCCCGATCACACCGAGCGCGCGATGGCCGCGGCCGAGGAGATGCTGCGCTGGCTCGAGACGGGGAACCTCTCGTGGCAGGAGCGCTTCGGCGTGACGATCCAGCTCGCCATCGGCGTACACCGGGGCACCGCGGTGGTCGGCAACATCGGCTCCGAGACCCGCATGACGTACACGGCGATCGGCGACGTGGTGAACGTCGCGGCGCGGCTCGAGGCGATCGCGCGGCCGCAGCAGATCCTCGTGACGCAGGAGGTCGAGGCGGTGATCCGCGGCAAGTACGAGTGCTTGTCGGCGGGCGAGAGCGACCTCGCGGGGCGCCGCACCACGATCGAGCTCTTCGAGGTGCGCGGGTGATCGGCGAGACCGCCGCGCCCGGCGATCGGCTCGGGGACCGCTACGTGCTCGTCGAGCGGATCGGCGAGGGCGGGATGGCCGAGGTGTGGCGCGCCACGCAGCTGAACCTCGGGCGGGACGTCGCGCTCAAGCTGCTGCGGCCCCACGTGGCCGCGAGCGCGCGCTCCCGCATGCGCTTCGCCCGCGAGGCCAAGGTCGCGGCCGCGCTCACGCACCCCAACGTCGTGCGCATCCACGACTTCGGCGAGATCGACGGACAGCTCTTCCTCGCGATGGAGCTCCTCGAGGGCGCGCCGCTGCGCGACCTCGTCGACGCGCACCGGCCGCCGCTACCCCTCGAGCGGACCGTGCGCATCGTCGCCGCGATCGCCGACGCGCTCGCCGCGGCGCACGCGATGGGCCTCGTGCACCGCGACCTCAAGCCCGAGAACGTGTTCCTCCAGCCGACCTCCAAGGGCGGCGACCGCGTGGTCGTCGTCGACTTCGGGCTCGCGTTCATCGAGGGCGACGAGCTCCGCGGGCGCATGACCGGCGAGGGCCGCGTGGCGGGGACCCCCGACTACATGAGCCCGGAGCAGATCACGGGCGCCGAGGTCGGCCCGCCCACCGACGTGTACGCGCTCGGTTGCATGCTGTACGAGATGTTGACGTCGTCGGTGCCCTTCGCCGGGGATCGACAGAACCTCGCGTACCAGCACCTGCTCGAGATGCCGCGGCCCCCGCGCGAGGTGCGCCAGGAGCGCGGCATCCCCGCCGCGCTCGACGACCTGTGCCTGCGCATGCTCGGCAAGATCGCGAGCGAGCGCCCGACCATGGTCGCGGTGCGCGACGCCCTCGAGGCGCTCGGGAGCGAGCCGGCGGACCGCGCGCGCACGCAACGTTACTTGCAGGGTCGAGCGGGCCGCATGGTCCCCGCCGCCGACGAGAGCGCACGGCGCCCGACGGAGAGCATCCGGCCCTCGGGGGACCTCGTCGAGGTCGCGATCGTGGGGAGCATGGCCGGGGACCTCGCGCTCGGCCTCGGCGCCAACGGGCTCGTGCCGTACGTCGTCTCGGACGAGACGCCGATCGAGGGCGCCGCGGCGATCTACGCGCCGGGGTCCTCGGTCGAAGCGCTGCGCGCGCTGCGCGCGGCGCACGGGGTTCCGCTCGTCACCGACGCCGAGCCCAAGGACATGGCGCGGATCGCGGAGCTCGTCGGCATCGGCGTCGACGAGGTGGTGCCTCGGCCCGCGACCTCCGGGCAGATCGCACACAAGCTCTGGCGCGCGATCCGTCGCGCGCAGCGCCGGAGCGCGCCGTGAGGCGTGCGCTCCTCGGCCTCGCGCTCCTCGCCCCCGGGCTGGCCGCGGCGCAGCCCCCGAGCGGCGTCGAGACCTTCGAGTACGTGGTGGCCGAAGGCGAGAGCTGCCCCGCGATCGCCGCGCGCGTCTACGGCGACCGCCGCCGCTACGACGTCGTGCACGCCTACAACCCGGACCTCGGCCCGCTGCCGCACCGGCTCCGGCCCGGGCAGCGCCTGGTCCTGCCGATCGTCGACGCCCGCGCCGACGGACCCGACGCGGAGGTCACCGGGATGCAGCCGGCGGTGCGCGGGCGGCCGGGCGAGGCGCGCGACTGGTGCTCGCTCGCGCTCGGGAGCGACCTCGCCCGCGGCTGGCGCGTGAACACCCTCGAGCGCGCGTTCGCGGAGCTCACGTTCCGCGACGAGACGCAAGTTTCCTTGCGCGAGAACACCGTGGTCGTGATCTTCGGCGCGAGCGCGTCGGACACGCGGCAGAGCGCGAGCGAGGCCCAGCTCGACCGCGGCTCGCTCCGCGCCCGGCTCGCCGAGCTGCGCGGGCGCGGCGTGCGCGTGACCACGCCGAGCGCGCGCGCGGAGCTGAGCGGTGGCGCCGCGGTGGTGAGCGTGGACGAGACCGACACGAGCCGCGTCTCGAACCACGAGGGCCGCGCGGCGCGCGTCACGAGCCCCGACGGCCGAGGCGCCGTGAACGTCGCGCCCGGGATGGGCTCCGAGGTCGCGCGCGGCGCCCGCCCGAGCCCGCCGCGCCCGCTCCCGCCCGCGCCGCGCTGGATCGACGCGCAGCCCGCGCGCTGGGTGGGTGTGCACCGCCGGACCACGGTGCGCGGCGAGTGGACCCCGGTCCCCGTCGCGCGCGTGTACCGCGTCGAGATCACGCGCGGCGAGCGCGGCGCGGGGCTCGTCGCCGCGGTCGAGGTGCCGAGCGAGGTCACGCGCTTCGAGGTCCACGGCCTCCCGCCCGGCCGCTACCACGCGCGGGTCTCCGTGATCGGCCGCGACTTCTTCGAGAGCCGGCCGTCCGAGCGCTACTCGTTCGAGCTCGTGCTCGGGCGCCTGCGCGGCCCGGGCGAGCCCGAGGGCGCGGAGCTCCGCTTCGATCCGGGCGATCCCGGGGAGGAGGTCGCCGCGCTCGCGGTCCTGCCGGGCTCGGTGCTCGAGGCACCCGCGGGCTACCGCTGCGCGCTCGAGGGCGGCGAGCCCGCCGCGACGCAGCGCTTCGCGGAGGAGGAGCGGGGCGCGCTCCGCTGCGTCGACCCGGACGGCGCGCCGGCGGGAGGGTTCGACGTCGCGGTCGCGCCCGCCGAGCCGGCGGTGCACGAGGCCGAGGTCACCGAGCGCGTCGAGCTCGTCGCGGGCCTGCGCGCCGACGTGCGGCTCGCGGTGCGCGCGCGGGCGCCGCTCCCCCCGCGGCTCGAGGCGCGCGCGACGGGCGTGCGCGTCCTCGCGTCGGCGTGGGACGGACAGCTCCTCGCGCTCTCGCTCGTGGCGGACGCGCCGGGCGACGGCGTCGTCGAGCTCGTCCCGGCCGGCGAGGCGCTCGCGATCGCCGCGATCCCGGTGGTGGTGAGCCAGCGCCACGTCGAGGCGATCCCGCCTCGCCCGCTCCGTCCCCCCCCCCACCGCCTCCACGAGGGCCTCGCGACGAGCCTCCTCGCGAGCGTGGTCGGCGTGCGCGACCTCGACCTGCGGGGCGTGAGCGCGGTCCTCGGGCTCGCGTATGCGTCGGCCGTCGACGACGCCGTCGGCGATCGGCTCCGCGCCAGCGTCGGGGCCTCGGGCGACGTGCTCGACGATCACCTGCGCCTCTCCGCCGGCGCGGCGCTCGATCTCCACGGGGACTACGCCCGCACCGCGCAGCGCGGCTCCGGCGACGTGTGGGCGAGCGCCGCGTACCTCCCGCGCTTGCCGGAGCTCGGCGCGATGTTCGAGCTCGGCGCGTTCCTCCCCGCGCAGCAGGGCCTCGCGGGGATCGGCGCCGTGCGCCTCGCGCCGAGCGTCGAGCTCTCTCTCCGCCTCGTCGAGGAGCGGGTCGCGCTGCGCACTCGCCAGAGCGCGCTCCTCGATCTCGCCGACACCGGCAACGCGATCTGGGCCTCGGCCTACGCGGCGGACGTGTGGATCCTCGGGCCGTGGTCCGCCGGCGCGGAGCTCGCGCTCTCGCTCGGCCAGGAGGATCGCCAGCTAATCTTGGCGCCCGTCGCGCTCGTGGCGACGTGGCTCGATCTGGGCCCGATCACCCTGGAGCTCGGCGCGCGCTTCGGCCTGGGCGACGACGGCGCGGGCGCGGTCGGGCCCGCCGCGTTCCTCGTATCGATCCGCGGCGGCAACCAGCCGTGGCGGCCGGAGGTCGGCTGGTGAAGCGCGTGCTCGCACTCGCGCTCGCGATGATCCCGACCTCCGCCGCCGCGCAGGCGGTGCAGCTCGCGCACTACCGCGCCGCGGAGACGCCCGAGGACGCCTTCGCGCTGAGCCGACCCACCGACCTCGGGCACCTCCGCTTCGGCGCGCGGTTCGACCTCGACTACGCCTACGACGCGCTCGTCTACGAGCGGGTGCGCGGCGACTCCTCGACCGAGTCGGCGAGCATCGTCGAGCACCTCCTCGTCGCGCAGCTCGGCGCGAGCGTCGGCCTGTTCGAGCGCCTCGTGCTCCACGCGGGGCTGCCCGTGCACCTCGTGATGGACGGCGAGTCGGTGCTCGGCCAGCCCGGGCCCGACGGGCCGAGCGTCGGGGATCTGCGGCTCGCCGCGCGCGGCCGGCTGCTCGGGGGGCGCAGCGACCCGTTCGCCGTCGCATTGCAACTCACATTGACACTACCGACCGCGCAGGGGATCGACCCCGGGGCGCGGTTCGCGGGCGAGGACGGCGCGACGCTCCACCCGGAGGTGCTCGCCGAGCTCCGCCCCGGCGCCGGGGTGCGCGTCGGCGTGAACCTCGGCGCGCGGATGCGGGCCACGGACCGCGCGCGCTTCGCGGCCAGCGGCCTGGCGGTCGGCCACGAGCTCACGTGGGCGCTCGGGGTGATGGTGCCGGTCGTCGACGAGCTCGAGCTCGGCGCCGAGGTCTTCGGGAGCACGCCGTTCGAGGCGTTCGGCGATCGCGCCGCGTCGCCCGTCGAGGCGCTGCTCGGCGCGCGCCTGCTCCC
>JAYRVK010000475.1:0-12146 GCA_041918555.1 Sandaracinaceae bacterium | reverse complement strand
GCGGGGCCGACGATGCCGCCTCGCGACGGAGGGGGGGGGCCACCGCCGGGCACCGACGGCGGTGTGCCGCCCGGTGAGGACGCGGGCGGCGGCAGCGGCTGCGACGCCGCGGCCGACATGGACGGCGACGGGGTCGCCGACGGCCGCGAGGGCCCCGGCGACAGCGACGGCGACGGCACCGGCAACGACCTCGACGCGGACAGCGACGGCGACGGCTGGAGCGACGCCGAAGAGGCGCGCTCGAGCGATCCGTGCGCGCCCGGCGACTCCGACGGCGACGGCACGCCGGACTTCCTCGACACCGACAGCGACAACGACGGGCTCCTCGACGCGGACGAGCGCGCGAGCGGCACGAGCCCGACGAACATCGACACCGACGGCGACGGCGTGACCGATCTCGGCGAGGTCGCGGCGGGCGTCGACCCGACGGATCCGACGAGCTCGATCCCGGACACCGACTTCTTCGTCGTGCTGCCGTACGAGGGCGAGCGCGCGCGCCGGACGCTGCGCTTCGGCACGAACATCGGCGTCGCGGACGTCTTCTTCCTCGTCGACATGACGGGCTCGATGCGCGGCGTGCGCACGAACGTCATCACGGGCCTCATCGACACGATCATCCCGGGCATCCAGGCCGCGATCCCGAACGTGCAGTTCGGCGCGGGCGGCTATGACGACTTCGGCCTCGCCCCCTACGGCTGGGAGCCGACGTCGAGCTGGCGCGATCTGCCGTTCTATCTCCTTCGCGAGATCGGCCCGCACGATCAGGACCTCGGCGGCTGGTCGATCGCGGCGGGGCCGACCACCGACCTCTGCCCGAACGATCCCTCCGTGATGGACGTCGGGCAGATCACCGGCGCGCCGAACGGCGTGCCCGACATCCTCGAGGCGGTCACCGGTCTGCCGTGCCACGGCGGCTACGACGGCGAGGAGTCGACGGGGCCCGCGCTCTGGGCGACCGCGACGGGGAACGGCCTCTCGTGGCCCGACGCCGCGGGCGTCACGCAGTCGATCCCGCGGCAGAGCTGCCCGACGATCCCGGACGAGCTGGGCGCGCGCTTCGGGTACCCGTGCTTCCGGCCGGGCGCGCTCCCGATCATCCTCGTGTTCGGCGACTACGGCTGGCACAACGGCCCCGGCGGGACCTTCGAGTACAGCTTCACCGACTCGCACATGGTCCCGCGCTACGACCAGACGCGCGACGCGCTCAACGCGATCGGCGCGCGCGTGATCTCGATCGTGAACAGCTTCGGCGGCACGACGCCGGCGGGCTACGCGGAGATCGCGACCGACACCGGCGCAGTCCGTGCCGACGGCACGCCGCTCGTGTTCTCGATCCCGACGGCGGGCACCGGCCTCGACGCGACGGTGATCGACGCGGTCGCCTCGCTCGTGACCGGCACCCCGCAGGACGTCACGACGCGGACGCAGAACGTCGACGGCAACCCCGACGGCTTCGACGCGACCACCTTCATCAAGTCGATCGTGCCGCTCGAGGGCTACAACGGCGGGGTCAGCGGCCCGATGCCCGGCGTGACCTACGCGAGCAAGGACGCGACGACGTTCTACCAGGTGATCCCCGGCACCCTCGTCGACTTCGAGATCGACTTCTACAACGACGTGCGGCCGCCCGCCGACGTCGCGCAGGTGTTCCGCGCGCTGATCATCGTCGTGGGCAACGGCGTCGCGGATCTCGACTCGCGCAACGTCTACATCATCGTCCCGCCCGAGGGCGGGACGATCCTGATCTGACAGGACCCCTTGCGCGCGCTCGCGGCGCTCCTGCTCCTCGCGTGCGGCGCGCCCGGCGGGCCCGACGCCGGGCACGACGCGGGCGGCTCCGACGCGGGCGCCACGGACGGGGGGCTCTCCGACGCGGGCGCCCCGGACGCGGGCGCCCCCGACGCGGGCCCGCCCGGGCTCGAGTGGCCGAACGCCGAGTCGAGCGCGGCGAGCGATCCGTGGATCGCCGCGCACCACGACGAGCTCACGCGGATGCGGCCGCGGATCCTCGCGCTGAACTTCGTGAACGGGCGCAGCAACGCCGACATGGAGGCGCACTTCGAGGCGATCTTCGGGGCGATGCGCGAGGCGACGCGGCCGCACGGCGAGGGCGCGCCGTTCCTCGATCCGGTGATCGCGCGCGCCGTCGATCTCACCGACGCGGCGCCGCCGCCGGACCACCCGTACCGCAACTCGACGCGCTACCCGCGCGAGGTACCGCCCGAGGGACGGTGGAGCTTCGACTACGAGCGCCTGTTCCACGCGGACTTCGCGGAGGCGTACGGCTTCGAGGATCCCGCCGCGCCGGGGGCGTACCTCGATCTGTGCGCGCTGAGCGAGCGCGGCCTCGTGCACGAGGTGTGGATCTACGGCGACGCGGACGTGCCCGACGTGAGCGCCGCGGAGATCCTCGCGATCACGCCGTCGTACGACGAGGCGGGGAACCGGCTCGAGGGCTTCGCGCTCGACCGCTGCTCTGCGAACGGCTGCTTCGACTTCGACGACGTGATCCCCGAGGGGTGCACGCGCACGCTCCGCGTCGGCTGGGTGAACCACACGCGCGGCGTCGGCTGCTACCTCGAGAGCCTGGGCCACGGGATCGAGGGGCTCGCGCTCCGCGGCACGCGCCCCGCGTGGGAGCCGCACTTCCGCGAGCTCGCGGGCTTCGATCTCGACGACCGCTACGGCCTGCGCGCCGAGAGCTGGTACGCGTGCGGCTACCTGGGCGACTGCCTGCGCTACCCGACGACCTCGAGCGTCGAGTACACGGACGTGACGGGCGAGAGCGGGACCATCGATCCGTACGTGCCGAACTGCGGCAACGCGCACTGGCCGCCGAACGCGCGCCGGCACTACGACATCGGCAACCCCGTGCCCGTGCTGAGCGCGTGCGCGACGTGGCGCCAGCCGGGCGGCGCGCCGGCGCTCGTGTCGTCGGCGGACTGGAGCGCGTACGAGGCGATCGCGGGCGACTGCACGGGCGCGTTCGCGGTGTGGTGGTGGCAGCGCTTCCCGAGCGTCGACCGCCGCGCGCGCGACGACGCGGGCGCGCCGATGCGCAACTTCTGGCCGTACCTCTACTACTGACGGCTCACCGCACCTCCCCGCACGGAGCCGCCCGGAGCCGTGCTCGTGCTCGTGCCCTCGCGTTGCGCCCGCCGAACATGCGGGCGAGGATTCGGCTCGTGTTCTACTTCCCCTGCACCGCGTGCGGCACCCCGATGGCGATCACCGAGGTCGGCGGCTGGATCTTCGGCCACCCGGTGTGCGGCGACGGGTGCGCGATGCAAGCCCGCGCCGACGGGCACACCGCGGAGACCCGCAACGCCGCGCAGGTGATGCAGGAGACCCTCGCGCTCCTGCGCGAGACCGGCGAGCTCGTCCGCGTGTCCGCCGAGCGCGCGAGGCGCGCGGAGTCCGACCTCGGCAACGCGGCGCTGATGAGCAGCACGCCCGCGGTGCTCGCGTTCGGGATGCTCCCCGGCGCGATCGCGGGCGCGATGCACGAGGCGTCGGAGAGCGCATACGCCAAGGATCTCTTCGAGATCGATCACCGCCTGCACCGCGCGCTCCGCGACGCGATGGCGCTCGAGGCGCTCGGCGTCCCCGCGGCGGCGCACTTCGCGCCGATCGTCGAGCGCTACGGCTCGCTGAGCGGTCAGGGCGCCGCGGGGATGTTCGGGGTGCTCTCCGCGCTCTGGCAGCACCTGAAGAACGTGCACGACGCGTTGACGGCGATGGCGCACACGACCCAGGGTCCCTTCCGCTGAGCGCTCGGGTACGTTGTCCTCGTGCCGCGTGGACACCGCCGAGGAACGGAGCATCGCCCTCCATCCCGGCGTGACGCGTGCGGAGCTCGAGCACCTGATCGGCGCCGCGACCACGATCGCCGACGACACCGAGCCCGTGATCGGGGGCAGCCAGGCCATCCCGAGCGCGCCGATCGCGTCGACGGGACCATCGGCGAGCGGTCGCCGCTCCACGAGACGTTCGGCTACCACGCGCAGGGCGTGGGACCGGATACGGCGGTGCGCCCACCCGGATGGGAGGCCCGCGCCGCGATCGTCGAGTCGCCGCGGACCGGGGGGCGCGGATGGTGCCCCGAGGTGCACGACCTCCTCGTGTCCGAGTGGGTCGCCGGGCGGGACAAGGACAACTCGTCTTGTCGGCCTCGTCGAGGCAGAGGTCCTGCGCGAACGGCCCGCGGACACCGCGCTCCTCGAGGCGCGGCTCGCGCGCTGGCTCGCCGAACGGTGACGGCCATCGCCGGATCGTGCGTCGTTGACCGCGCGGCGACCGCGGTGCGACGCTCGGCCTCCGCAATCCGCCCCCCCCCCCGGAGGACCATGTTCCCGACGCTGCCCCAGGATGCGAAGGACGCGCCCGCGCGACGCGCCGCGCTCGAGCTCGCGCGCCAGCGCTATCGCTACAGCTACGTCTACCCGCCGGGCGCCGCGTGGGCGGACGAGCTCCCCGCGGGCGAGGGCTACTCGATCGGGTACGTCGCCGACTACGTGATGATCGAGGCGACGCTGAAGGCGAACCACGTCGCCGCCGAGCTCGGCGGGCTCGAGGAGTTCTCCGCCAAGCAGCACCAGGAGGAGCGCGCGTCGCTGAGCCCCGAGGGGCTCGGCGAGGCGCTGTTCGACGTCGGCGCCTCGCTCGCCCGCGAGATGGCGCGCACGCGCCTCGCGTCGGTCGACGAGTTCGCGACGTTCTTCGAGATCATCGAGGCGCCCCCGATGCTGAAGAAGTACCAGGGGACCCCCGCCGAGCAGGACGAGCTGTTCGCGTGGCAGCGCCTCGCGGGGGCGAACCCGATGGTGCTCGAGGGGATCGAGCGCCTGCCCGAGCGCATGCCCGTGACCAAGGACCACTTCCGCGCGGCGGTCGGCGAGGGCGACACGCTCGAGGCCGCGCTCGCGGAGGGCCGGCTCTTCGTCGCCGACTACCGCCACATGGACGGGCTCCCGAGCGGGAAGAACGGCGAGACCCAGAAGTACCTCTACGCGCCGATCGCGCTGTTCGTGCGCCCGAAGGCCGGCACCGCGGCGCTGCTGCCCGTCGCGATCCAGTGCGGCCAGGCGCCGGGCGGCGCGTTCCCGATCTGGACGCCGAAGGACGGCGCGCGCTGGAAGATGGCGCGCACCATCGTCCAGATCTGCGACGGCAACGACCACGAGACGCGACAGCACCTCGGGAAGGCGCACGGCGTGATGGAGGCCGTGGTCCTCGCCGCGATGCGGAACCTCCCCCCGCAACATCCCTTGCACGTGTTGTTGACGCCTCACTTCGAGACGACGCTCCAGATCAACCACTCCGCGAAGAACAGCCTCATCGCGCCGAACGGCGGCGTGGATCACGTGCTGGCGGGGACCCTCGAGGCCTCCGTCCAGCTCACCGCGCTCGGGCTCGGCGAGCTCCGGCTCGACCAGGCCGCGTTCCCGAGGCAGCTCGCCGCGCGCCGAGTGGCCGACACGAGCGCGCTGCCGCGCTTCCCCTTCCGCGACGACGGCCTCGAGATCTGGGGCGCGATCGCGAAGTACGTCGGCGAGTACGTCGAGGTCTACTACGCCGACGACGCCGCGGTGGGCGCCGACTCGGAGACCGCCGCGTTCTTCGCCGAGCTCGGGAGCCAGGACGGCGGCCGCATCGGCGGGGTCCCCATTCCAGCGACCCGCGCGCAGCTCGCCGAGCTCGTGTCCGCGATCGTGTGGACCGCGAGCGCGCAGCACTCCGCGCTCAACTACGCGCAGTTCCCCTACATGGGGATGATCCCGAACCTCCCGGGCGCCGGCTACGCGCCCGCGCCGACCGCGAAGACCGCGGACGTGGAGCAGTCCTTCGTGGATCTGCTGCCCCCGCTCGACATCGCGGCGGAGCACTTCACCCTCGCCTACGAGCTCTCGAACATCCGGCGCAACCACCTCGGGAAGTACCCGCTCCTCCACTTCCTCCACCCGCCGGCGAAGGCCGTCGCGGATCGCTTCGCGAAGCACCTCGCGGACCTCGAGCTCCTGATCGGCGCGCGCGACGGCGGGCGCTTCCTCCCCGCCCCCTGCCTCAGGCCCTCGCTGATCGCCGCGAGCATCCACATCTGATGCGGACGTCCTTGCCGCAGCACGACCCGCGCGCCTCGGAGCGAGAGGCCGAGCGGGCACGCGCGAGGGAGGCCCTGCGCTACACGTGGCACCGCCCGGACGGCGTCGCGACCGCGGCCACGGTGCCCGAGGACGAGGGGTTCGGCGCGGGCTACCTCGCGCACTACGGGGCGGTGATCGCGCGGCTGAAGGCGCACGAGGCCCGCGTCGGCGCCGGCCACGAGGTGGCCCGGCTCGAAGACGCCGCCGCGGCGCAGCCCGCGTCCGAGGGCTGGCTCGCGCGCCTCGTCGGCACCGTGCGCGGCGCGGTGGGAGGGGATCGCCGCGCCACCCCGGAGGTGGCCCTGCGCTGGTTCGGCGACGACGTGCCCCCGCTCGTCGCGGCGCGGCATGCGCACCCGGAGCGCGACGACGAGCTCTTCGCGTGGCAGCGGCTCGGCGGCGCGAACCCGATGTCGCTCCGCGCGGTGCGCGCGATCCCCGACGCGGTGCCGATCGGCGAGGACGCGTTCGCCGCCGCCGCCGGCGACGGGGACTCCCTCGCGCGCGCCGCCGGCGAGGGGCGCCTGTTCCTCTGCGACTGGCGCGCGCTCGCGGGCGCGCGGACGGGGACCACCGCGGGCGGCGAGGCGAAGCGCCTGTACCCGGCCGCGGCCCTCTTCGTCCAGGCGCGCGGAGGCGCGTTCCTGCCCGTGGCCATCCGCACCGCGCCCGATCAGCCGGTCCTCGGCCCCGGCGACGGCGTCGCGTGGAGCATCGCAAAGCTCGTTGCACAGACGGCGGACCTCCACGAGCAGGCGCTCGTGTGGCACCTCGGGCGGTGCCACTTCGTCATGGAGGCGTTCGCGCTCGCCACGCGGCGCGAGCTCGCGGCGGCGCACCCGCTCCGCAAGCTCCTGGTCCCGCACACGCAGCTCACGCTCGCGATCAACGCGCAGGTCCGCGACACGCTGATGAAGCCGGGCGGCGATCTCGAGACGCTCCTCGCCGCGTCGTACGGGCAGAGCCTGCTCTCGGTCGCCGACGCGCTGCGCGCGTTCGACTACCCCGCCGCGCTCCCGCCGGCCGACGTCGCGGCGCGCGGGCTCGGCGACGCGGCGGCGCTGCCCCACTGTCCGATCCGCGACGACGGGCTGGACGTGTGGGGCGCGCTCCGCGACTTCGCGAGCGAGTACCTCGGCCTCTACTACGCGACGGACTCGGAGGTCGCGGAGGATCCCGAGCTGCGCGCGTTCGCGCAGGAGCTGCGCGGCCACTGGGGCGGACGGCTCGCGTCGATCCCGGAGCCCACCGATCGCGCCGCGCTCGCGGACCTCGTGGCCTTCGCGCTCTGGACGGCGGGGCCCTTCCACACGGTCTGCAACTACTCGCAGTACGAGACGATGAGCGACTCGACGAGCATGCCCGTCGCGCTCTTCGGCGCGCCGCCGCGCGCGGGCGCCACCGAGGCGGACCGCCACGCGGTGTGGCTGCCCGACGATCTCTCGATGAGCCAGTGGGCCTTCTTCTACGAGCAGACCCAGCTCCACGAGAACCAGCTCGGCACCTACGCGCCCGGCGCGTTCGACGATCCCCGCGTGCTCCCGATCACCGCGCGCTTCCGCGCCGCGCTCGACGCCGTCGACGCGCGCATCGTCGCGCGCAACGCGTCGCGCCCCGTCGCCTACGAGTGGCTGCGGCCGGCCCACACCCGCGCGAGCGTCCACTCGTGAGCGCGCTCCCCACGACCCCAGGCGCGGACCCGGATCCCGAGGGCCGCGCCGCCACGCTGCGCCGCGCGCGCGAGGCCTACACCTACGACTACTCCTACCAGGGCCTCTGCTTCACGGGCGAGCTCCCGAAGGAGGAGCAATTCGACTTGCCCTACATGGAGCAGGCGATCGCGGCGAGCGCCGCGCTGAAGGCGAACCGCGCGGGCGCGGAGGTCGCCGAGGTCGGCGCCGCGCTCGTCGCGCGCCCATCCCTCGACACGCTCCTCGCGGAGTGGCGCAGCGCCGGCGACACCGGCCGCGTCGGCTCGGTCGAGGCCTACGAGGGGATGTTCCGCACGATCCGGCGCCCCGCCGCGCTCGACGTGTGGCGGCAGGACTGGGCCTTCGCGTGGCAGCGCGTCGCGGGCGCGGTCCCCACGCTCCTCGCGCGCCTCGACCGGCGCGACCCGCGGCTCCCGGTGACCGACGCGCACCTCGCGGCCGCGCTCGGCCCCGGCGCGTCGATCGATCGCGCGCTCGCGGAGGGGAGGCTCTACCTCTGTGACTACGCGCGCTTCGACGGCATCCCGTGCGGCACCTACCCGCCCGAGGGGCGCGGCGCGCGGGTCCAGAAGCACCTCGCGGCGCCGCTCGCGCTCTTCTGCGCGACCGCGGATCGCGGGCTCGTTCCGGTCGCGATCCAGTGCGGCCAGGGGCCCGGCCCGGCCACGCCGATCCACACGCCCGCCGACGGCGCGCGCTGGGCGCTCGCGAAGGCCGTGGTGCAGGTCGCCGACGCGAACCTCGAGGGGATCGTCGTCCACTTCGCCTACACGCACATGATCGTGCAGCGGTTCATCCTCGCGGCGCGCCGTCAGCTCTCTTCGCGGCACCCGCTCCTCGCGCTGCTGACCCCGCACTTCGAGTACACGCTCGCGGCCAACGCGTACGCGCGGAAGGACCTCGTGACCCCGAACGGCACGCAAGATCGCGTGCTCGCTCCAGTCCTCGAGGCGACCCTGGCGGTCTTGCGCGAGTCGCTCCGCGAGGTGACCTACGACGACCTCGACCCGGTCCTCGCGGCGCGGGCCGCCGGCGCCGACGAGGTGCTCGCGCACCCGTTCCACGACGACTCGCGCGCGGTGTGGGCGCCGGTCCGGCGCTGGGTCGAGGCCTACGTCGCGCTCTACTACCCGAGCGACGAGGCCGTCGCGGCGGACGGGGAGCTCCGCGCGATGATCGACGAGATCGGCTCGCCCGACGGCGGGCGGCTCCCGCGCCTCGTGGACGGCGCGCGCCTCGACTCGCGCGCGGGCCTCGTGGATCTCTGCGCGCGGATCATCCATCGCGCGTCCCCCTACCACGCGGCGATCACCTACGACTGGTACGTCTGGATGGCTTTCTTCACGAACCTCCCCGCGGCCGCGTCCCTCCCCATGCCGCCGCCCGGCGCGCCGGTCGACGAGGCCACGCTCCTCGCGATGCTCCCGCCGCGCGGGCTCGGCTGGGAGCAGCTCGCGCAGGTGTACTCGGTCGACTCGATCCACGTGCGCTTCCTCGGCGAGGTGCCCGACGCACACTTCGCCGACCCGCGCGTCGCCCCGCACCTCGCGCGCTTCCGCGCGGAGCTCGCCGAGGCCGAGGCGACGATCGCCGAGCGCAACCACGCGCGGCGCCTCCCGTACATCGCGCTCTTGCCCTCGCGGATCACCGCGAGCATCGAGTCGTGAGCGTGTCGGTCGCGATCGCCGGCTTCGCCGACCTCGAGGAGCTGCACCGCGGCGCGACGTCGCTCGTGCTCCGCGGCACGCGCCTCGAGGACGGCCGCAAGGTGGTCCTCAAGACCGCGAACCACCCGCACCCGACCCAAGGCACCGTCGCCGCGCTGATCCGCGAGCTCCGCCTCGCGAAGAAGGCGAGCGGGCCGCGCACCGTGGAGATGCTCGGGCAGGTCGAGCACGACGGAGTGCCCGTCCTCGTGATGGAGGACGTCGACGCGGTCGCGCTCGATCGGGTGCTCGCGAGCGCGCCGCCCACCTTCGGGAAGAAGCTCGAGCTCGCGGTCGCGATCGCGCGCGCGGTCGAGGCGGTCCACGCGAGCGGGGTCATCCACAAGGACGTCAATCCGTCGAACGTGGTGCTCAGCGCGGGCACCGGGGCGGTCCGACTCATCGACTTCGGCATCGCGACCGAGCTCGAGCGCGAGCGGCCGAGGATCGACGACGTCCACCGGCTCGAGGGCACGCTCCACTACATCGCCCCCGAGCAGACCGGGCGGACCAACCGCCGCGTCGATCGGCGGAGCGACCTCTACTCGCTCGGGGTCACGCTCTACGAGCTCTTCACGGGGCGCCGCCCCTTCGCGTCGCAGGACGCGCTCGAGCTCGTGCACGCGCACCTCGCGCGCCGGCCGCTGCCCCCGAACGCGCACGACGACAGCCTCCCCGAGGTCGTCTCCGCGATCGTGATGCGCCTGCTCGCGAAGTCCGCGGAGGAGCGCTACCAGAGCGCGAGCGGGCTCGCCGCGGATCTCGAGGAGTGCCTCGCGCGCTTCCGCGCCGAGGGCGCGATCGCCCCGTTCCCGCTCGGCGCCTCGGATCGCCCGCTCCGCCTCGAGCCGGCGCAGCGGCTCTACGGCCGCGAAGACGAGATCCGCGCGCTCGAGCGCGCGTTCGCGCGCGCCGCCGACGGGGCGCGCGCGGTGCTCTTCGTCGGGGGCTACTCGGGGATCGGCAAGAGCTCGCTCGTGCACGAGCTCCTCGAGCCCGTCACCGCGCGGCGCGGGACGTTCCTCGTCGGCAAGTTCGATCCGCTCCGGCTCGGGATCGCGTACGAGCCGCTCGGCGCCGCCGTCGGTCGTTTCCTGCAATCCGTCTTGACGAGCGACGACGCCGCGATCGCTCACTGGCGCGAGCGCCTCCGCGCCGCGATCGGCGGCAACGGCGCCGTCCTCGCGGAGCTGCTCCCCGAGCTCGAGCCGCTGCTCGGCGCGCCGGGCCCGCTCCCCGAGCTCCCGGCGGCCGAGGCCGAGAACCGCTTCCACCTCGCGTTCCGCGCGCTCGTCTCGGCGATCGCGGGGCCGGATCACCCGGTCGTGCTCTTCCTCGACGACCTCCAGTGGGCCGACCTCCCGACGCTGCGGCTCCTCGAGGGCCTCGTGCGCGACGAGGCGACGAGCCACCTGTTGCTCATCGGCGCGTACCGCAGCAACGAGGTCGACGACGCGCACCCGCTGACGATCACGCGCCAGCGGCTCGGGCGCCTCGGCGTCGAGGTGCCGGTGCTCGAGCTCGGGCCGCCGCGGCCGGCCGCGCTGCGGCGGCTCCTCGGCGACGCGTTCGCGCGCGACGACGCCGAGCTCGACGCGCTCGCGGAGCGCTGCATCCAGAAGACCGGCGGGAACCCGTTCTTCCTCCAGCGCTTCCTCGCCGAGCTCGTGGAGCGCGAGGCGGTGCGCTGGGACGGGGACGCGCGCCGCTGGACGTGGAGCCTGCCCGCGCTCGAGGAGCTCGAGCACACGGAGAACCTCGTCACGTTCCTGCTCGAGCGGCTCGCGGAGCTGCCGGGGCCGACCCGCGCGGCCCTCTCGCACGCCGCGTGCGTCGGCGGCGAGTTCGATCTGCGCGAGGTCGCGCCGCTGCTGGGCCTCACGCCCGCGCGGCTCCAGAGCGACCTCGCCCCCGCGGTCGGCGCGGGGCTCGTGTCGCCGCGCGGCAAGGGCTGGCGCCTCGAGGCGAGCGACTCGGTGGACCTCACGCCCGACGAGGCGTTCCGCTACGCGTTCGAGCACGACCGGATCCTCGGCGCGGCGTACGGCTCGCTCGACCCGGCGGCGGCCACCCGCGCGCACCGCGCGCTCGGCCAGCGCCTGCTCGAGCACGGCGGCGAGCGCGTCTTCGAGGCGATCTCGCACCTCAACCACGCGCGCGAGCTGCTCGACGACGCGCAGCGGCTCGACCTCGCCGAGCTCGACCTCGACGCGGGCCGCCGCGCCCGGCGCGCCGCCGCGTTCGGCGCCGCGTCGGTGTACTTCGAGGCCGGGCTCGCCGCGCTCCCGGGCGACGCGTGGAGCCACCGCTACGCGCTCCGGCACGCGCTCACCGTGGCGTCCGCGGAGTGTGCGTACCTCGTCACGGACTTCGCGTTGTGCGAGCGCCGCCTGCGCGAGGTCCACGAGCACGCGGCGGCGCTCCTCGACCGGGTCGCCGCGTGGCGCGTCGACATCGCGGCCCACATCGCGCAGCACGACTTGCGTGGTGCGATCGCGCTCGCGCGCGACGCGCTGGGCGCCCTCGGCGTCGCGTTGCCCGAGGCGCCGACCGACGCGGACGTGGGCGCCGCCGTGCAGCGCGCG
>JAYRVK010000474.1:0-6207 GCA_041918555.1 Sandaracinaceae bacterium | reverse complement strand
GCCGGACCACGCCGCGCTTCGCGTCCTCGGGGAGCACGTTCGGTCCGTCCCGCGCGAGGCGCGCCGCGGCCTCGCGCTCGGTCAGCCCGGGCCAGCGGAGGGGCTCGGTCACGAGGGGAACGTACTCCCCGTCTATCCGGCGGGCGTCTCGATCGTACCGTCCGGGCGGCGCGCGAAGCGGTCCTGGCCGCGCGCGTGGACCGGCTCGGGGCTCGGCCACGGCCAGCCGCCGAACTGCGTGCTCCGGAAGTCGGCGTAGGCCTGCCGGATCTCCGCGTCGGTGTTCATCACGAACGGGCCGTGGCGCGCGATCGGCTCGCCGATCGGCCGCCCCGAGAGCACGAGCACCTCGCTCGCGACGGCGCCCGCGGCGAGCGAGACGTCGGCGTCGGGGCGGAGCGCGACGTGGTGGTCGTCGGGGATCGCGCGGCCGCCGATGGTGAGCCCGCTGCCCTCGAAGTAGTAGAGCGAGCGGGCGACGCCGTCGGGCGCGGCGGGGAGCGTGAAGGTCGCGCGCGGGTCGAGCGCGACGCTCCAGATCGCGACGTCCGAGCCCGCCTCCGAGGCCCACGAGCGCGGCGGCGGCGACGGGGCGCGCGCGCCGTCGAAGGCCCCGGCGACCACCGTCACCCGCGCGCGCCGCCCCGCCTCGTCGCGCACGACGCGCGTCGGGATCGTCGGCTGCCACAGCATCGAGAAGTGCGGCTCGACCAGCTTGCTCGCGGCCGGGAGGTTCAGCCAGATCTGGAAGAGCTCGAGCGGGTTCTCCGAGCTCGCGCGGAGGAGCGGGAACATCTCCGCGTGCTGGATCCCGCTCCCCGCGGTGAGCCACTGCACGTCACCGCCGCCGTAGCGGGCGGTCGCGCCGAGCGAGTCCGAGTGATCGAGGAGGCCCCGGCGCACCACGGTGACCGTCTCGAAGCCGCGGTGCGGGTGCCGCGGGAACCCCGGGACCACGTCGCCGTGGTACATGCGCCAGCCGTCGACGCCCTCGAAGTCGCTCCCCAGGCGGTGCCCGCCCAGGGAAGCCGCGGGGCCGAGCCGGGCGTTGCCCGCGGGGTAGCGGTCGTCGTGGTGCATGCAGAAGAGGAACGGATCGCGCGTCTGCCAGGGCGTGGTCAGCGGCTCGACCGCGAGGATCGCGTCGGCGCCCGTCGAGGGCGGCGGCGCGAGGTCACGGCCCGCGCCGAGGCGAGTGCGCCGCTCCGGCTCGGGCGCGCACCCGACGAGCGCGTACGCGCCCGACGCGAGGAGCAGCTCGAGCGCGCGCCGTCGAGAGAGCTCGTCCATGACGGACATTCCTGGCGAGGGGATGACGCGCCGTCAAGCGAGGTAGACTCTTCCGCGATCCCGCGCGTCCCCTCCGCCATGCGTCGCCTCGCCCCGACCCTCCTCACGCTCGCGCTCCTCGCGCTCGCCGCCTTCGTCCCGACGGCCTCCCGCGCCGAGATGTGGTGCGCGGACCCGCTCTTCGTCCACGAGTGGGGCGTGCAGGTCTTCGGCGCGAGCGGGGCGTCGCGCACGAGCGAGGCGGGGCCGGCGCTCCCGAGCTGGTTCCACGCGCGGCCGGGGACGCCGAGCGCGGCCGGCGCCCCGGTGCGCGACCTGCCGGTCGACGGCGGCGAGCGCGAGCTGCCGGTCGTCCACTTCTATGCGCCGCGGAACTGGCGGCCGGTGCCGCTCGGCCTGGAGGTCGGCTTCACGCGCGGCGAGGCGACGCGGTGGTACCCGCAAGTCGACGTGCGTCGTGCGGCGGTCGACGCGAACGGCGGGGTCGCGCAGGCGGCACGCCAGCGCCTGCTCGCGGCGCGGACCGCGCGCGCGAGCGGGCAGCGCGGCGCGACCACCGGCGATCCCACCCGCCAGCTCGCCTGGGACCACCTCGTGCTCGACGCCGCGCCGCGGCACACCCCGGTCGCGACCCAGGTGGCCTGGATCACCCGCGCCCGCGGCTTCGACGCGGCGCTCTGGGTGAACGGCGCGCGCGAGTCGGAGCGCTTCCTCTTCTACGAGGGCCGCACGAGCGAGACGCCGGCCCTCGCGCTGCGCCGCGGGCCCCAGCACGGAGCGGGTCGGCGGCACGTGCTGATCGAGAACCGCTCGAGCCACCCGGTCCACGACGTGTTCCTCGTCCACCGCGAGGGCGGGCGCGCGTTCGTGCTCCACACGCCGTCGATCCCGGCGGGCCGACACGCGGGGTTCGTGCTCGAGGACCACGCGGTCCCGGCCGGCGAGCTGGCGGCGCGCACGCGCGGCGCCCTGCGCGCCCGCTTCGTCGACGCGGCGCAGCCCGCGCCCCCGACCGAGCACCGCTGGGACGACTGCGTGATGATGCGCGACCCCGCGATCCCCTTCGAGCGCGCCGAGGGGCACGCGCTCTACGCCCACGAGGTGGACGCGGTCCTCGACGCGTGGGGCCCGCGCCTCTTCGGCGCCGGGCCCGGCACCACCCTCGCCTACCGCGAGGACGTCGCGTACCTCGACGCGATGATGCCGCTCGGGGTCTACTCGGACATGTACCACTTCGCGCGGACCCGCCGCCTCGGCCTCGCCTTGATGGAGCAAGTCGCGTTGCCATGACCGATCTCCCCGTCCTCGTCGTCGGAGACAAGAACCTCTCGAGCTGGAGCCTGCGCCCGTGGCTCGCGCTCCGGCACGCCGGGATCCCCTTCACGGAGGAGCTCGTCCGGCTGAACCGGCCGGACACCGCGGCCGCGATCGCGGCGCGCTCGCCGACGGGGCGCGTGCCCGTGCTGCGCCTCGGGGGTCGCGCGATCGCCGAGTCGATCGCGATCTGCGAGTGGGCCGCCGAGCAGGCGCCGATCCTCTGGCCCGACGATCCGCTCGATCGCGCGGAGGCGCGGAGCGTGAGCGCCGAGATGCACGCTGGCTTCGCGGAGCTGCGCCGCGAGTACCCGATGAACGTCGAAGGGCGCACGCCCAAGGCGCCGAGCGCCACGTGCCGCGCGCAGATCGACCGCGTCCTCGCGATGTGGTCGTCGCTCCGCGCCGCCCACGCCGACGGAGGCCCGTTCCTCTTCGGCCGCTTCACGATCGCGGACTGCATGTACGCCCCCGTCGTCACGCGCCTCCGCACGTACGGGGTCGCGCTCGACCACGTCGCGGCGCGCTACTCCGAGGCCGTCTTCGCGCACCCCGCCATGCGCGAGTGGTGCGAGGCGGCCGCCGCCGAGACGCGGGGGTGAGGCCGGGCGAGGCGGCGATCCTCCACGTGGGCGCGACCGACGCGCGCGGCGACGGCATCGCCGAGGTCGACGGGGTGTCCGTGCACGTGCCCGGCGCGTTCCCGAGCGAGCGCGTGCGCGCCCGCGTCGACGCGACGTCGCGCCACCGGCCGCGGGCCCACGCGACGCTCCTCGAGGTGCTCGAGCCACACCCTCGACGACGCAAGCCACCTTGTCCGCGCCATCCCGCGAACGGCGGCGCCTGCACCGGCTGCCCCTGGATGGCGCTCGAGCCGGACGCGCAGCGCGTCCTGAAGCGCGACCGCGCGCGCGCCCTCGGCCTACCCCTCGACGGCGAGCTCGCGGGCGGCCCCGCGCTCGGATATCGCGCGTCGAGCAAGCGGGTCGTCGGCGGGGCGCCGGGCCGCGTGATCCTCGGCAGCTACGTGCGTGGGACCCACGACGTGGCGGACATGCGCGGCTGCCTCGTGGATCATCCGCGGATCGCCGAGGTCGCCGACGCGATCGCCGACGCCGCGAGCGCGCTCGGCGTCGCGCCGTGGGACGGAGCGCGCGGCGATCTGCGCTACGTCTGGCTCAAGACGGACGGGGCGCGCGTGCTCGCGACGCTGATCACCGCCTCCGAGGCGAGCCAGGCCCCCGCGCTCGGCGCGCGCGTCGCGGACGGCGCCGCCGTCGCGTGGAGCGTGCAGCCCTCCGAGGGGAACGCGATCCGCGGCGGCGCCGCGCGCGCGCTCGCGGGCGAGCCGAGCCTCGAGGTCGCGCTCGGCGCGCGCACCACGCGGGTCGGCCCGCTCGGCTTCCTCCAGCCGAGCCCCGCCGTCGCCGCGCTCGCGTACGACGCGCTCGTGCGCGACGCGGAGGGCTCGCCGGCCACGGGCGCGCTGGCCCTGGACCTCTACGCGGGCGCCGGCGTGACGACCGCGATGCTCCGCGAGCGCTTCGCCGAGGTGGTCCCCTGCGAGGCCTTCCCCGAGAGCGCCGCGGCGCTCGGCGTCGCGCCGGAGGACGCGGTGGACTTCGTGCGGCGGTGGATCGGCCGCGCGGTCGACCTCGTGGTCGCGAACCCCCCGCGCGCGGGGCTCGGCGCCGCGGTCTGCGCGGCCCTCGCCGCGCTCGCGCCCGCGCGCCTGCACGTGATGAGCTGCGACGCGGAGACCCTCGCGCGCGATCTGCGCGCGCTCGACGCCGCGTTCGCGCTCGAGCGGGTCGTCGCGTTCGACACGCTCCCCCAGACGCCGCACCTCGAGCTCGTGGCGCACCTGCGCGTCAGATCGCCTGGAACGTGATCGTGAAGTCGCCCGCGTCGTCGATCCGGAAGCCGCTCACGATCACGTCGAAGCCGCGACCCTCGTCGACGGGGACGTCGACCTGCTCGGCGCCCCCCGCGAAGTAGCGATCCGTGCAGGAGAGGGGCTCCTCCTCGCTCGGGCAGCGCGGCCGCACCTCGACGGTCACGTCCCACTCGCCGAAGGGCTGGACCCGGACCCGGAGGTCCCCGGAGAAGCGGGGCTCGATGGCGAAGAGGGCGTCGGGGCCGGTCCCGCCGGGCGGGCACGACGTCCTCGAGCTCCGCCCCAGCGTCGTCTCAACGAAGGAGGCGACCGCCCCCGTGAGCCGGAGCGCGGCGCCCGGGCACGCGTCGGTGGCGTCGGACTCCATCATGCAAGACGAATTGCATCCGTCGCCGTCGTCGACGTTCGAGTCGTCGCAGCCCTCGCCGTCGTCGAGCGCACCGTTGCCGCACCGCGCAGGGACGCAGGCGGGGCCGGCGGGCTCGAAGCCGGGCGCGCATGCGTGCCCGCACGCGCCGGCCTGGCAGGTCGCCGTCGCGTTCGGGGGCGCGCTGCACCGCTCGCCGCAGCCCCCGCAGTGCTCGGCGTCGGCCGTGGGATCCACGCAGCCCGCGCCCGGGCACTCGCGCCGCGGCGCGAGACAGCCCGCGTCGAGGGTGCCCGCGTCCGCGCGCGCCGCGTCGAGCCCCGCCGCGTCCGCGAGGCCTCCGTCGCGCGCGGGCCCCGCGTCGTCGAGGCGCGTGCCGCTCCGATCGAGCACGCAGCCCGCGAGGCCGCTGAACGCGACGAGGATGGCGAGCGCCCGCACCCGCTCACGGTGCCACGAAGCGCGGCGCGCCTACAGCGTGAGGTACACGAACGCGAGGCACATCTCGTCGAGCGTGCCCTCGCCCCAGTAGACGGTCTCGTCGCGCTCCGTCGTGTCGTAGCCGCACGTGATGGTCGCCTGGTCGCCGGGCGAGACGCGCACCGGCGTGTCGAACCAGTACGCGAGCTGCCAGTTGAAGTCCCAGCGCGGCACGTCGATCAGGCACTCATCGGCCGAACCGCTCAGCTCGACGCGCAGGGTGCGCCCCAGCGTGTGCATGTGCGGGAAGATCCCGTGCGCGCGCACGGTGATCGGGAGCGCCGAGAGGTCCTGCGTGAAGGACTGCTCGATGTGCTCCATCCGCGGGCGCAGCTCGATCCCCGTATGTGCCAGCGGGATGATGTAGGCGGGGCTCGCGCTCGACGTGGTGCGCAGATCGACGCTCGTGCGGTCGTCCGTCGGCGCCATCTCGACGAGGTTGTTGTAGTGGATCTGCACCACCTGCGCGCGGCCCGCCGCCAGCTGGACGCCGGTCCCGCGCGGGAAGAACGTCGCGCCCGCGCCCGGCGCCCACAGCACCATCGGGGTCGCGTCGACGCGCGGCCCGCCGAAGCACGCGAAGCCGTCGCCGGGGGCGCCCTCGCGCTCGTCGAGGTCGCGCGCGCGCTGCGCCTCCGCGTCGCTCGTCGGGTTGTAGACGATCACGTGGTGCACGCGCTCGGTGTTGCCGGGGTGCACCTCGTAGCCCGTGACGAACGTGTCCGCGGTCGTGCCCGTCTCGACGACGAAGCAGCGGTAGTCGTCGTCGAGGCCCGTCATGATGTCGTAGGTGTCGGGCATCTCGAGCCTCAGGTCGCCGCCGCCGAGCGTCGGCAGCTCGCGCTCGGGCGGCGCCGGG
>JAYRVK010000473.1:0-6558 GCA_041918555.1 Sandaracinaceae bacterium | reverse complement strand
GGCGTCTCGTCGTCGGCGACGGGCACGAACATGCGCCCGCCGCCGAGGTTCCCGTTGTGCGGGACCGAGAGGAGATCGCACGGCGTGCCGGTGTCGAGGCACGTCGCCTCGAGCCGCGCGTGGAGCTCCTCGGGCGTCGGCGCGTCGAGGTAGCTCGTGGGGATCCGCGGCACCGAGCGACCTCGGAAGATCACGTTCCGGTGCAGGCTGATCGCGCCGGGGTTGCCGGTCCACTCGTAGCCGACGAAGGTCGTGAAGGCGCAAGACGACGTGCGATCCTGGAATTCCTCGGCCGCGTCCTGCACCTCTTGCCAGACGGCGGTGCCGCGCTGCGCGCAGAGCTCGGGGCTCGTGCGGCACACGCGCGCGGTCGCGCCCGGCATCACGAGCAGGGTGGTCAGCTCGCCGTAGTCGGGGATCGAGGGATCGCCCGCGCGGTACGAGGTGCACGTGCTGCTCTCGTAGCCGGGCGAGCTCGGGTCCGTGCAGATGTCGACCTGCGCGAAGAACTCCGCGTGGTCGGTGACCGCCGCGAAGTCGAGCGGGCGCGACAGCGTCAGGGTCCGCGTCGCGTTCCCCTCGGCGTCGTACGGCGGCAGGTCGAGGGGCTCCCCGCGCGCGAAGCGGTACGCGTCGCGCGGGCGCGTGCGCGTCCCGTAGCGGTTCGCGTCGAAGCTCAGCGCGGTGTGGACGTGGAGATCCCCGAAGTAGGGGTTTCGCAACGGGTTTTGCTCGCTACAGCTCTCTCGATCGTCGGGCAGGACGATCACGGGCGGTCCCGCGTCGGCGATCGCCGCGTCGCCGGGGCCTCCGTCCACGCCCGCGTCCACGGCCGGGTCGCCGTCGCAGCCGGCGCACAGGCAAAGGAGCGCGAGGAGCGGGCGCGTCACGCGGGCCTCTTCCGGCGGGCCATGAGCCTCGTGACGGCCTCGACGTTCTCCTTGGACCCGTAGCGGGTCGCGAGGACCGCGTCCTCGGCCTGCGTCGCCTCGTCGAAGGTGCCCGGCCGATCGATCAGGCGCTTGCACTCGGCGATCGCGCCCGGCGGCATCGCCGCGATCTCGGACGCGATCGCGAGCGCCTCGGCGCGCAGCGTCGCGGCGGGGAACGTGCGCGTCACGAGTCCCCACGCGGCCGCGGTCGCCGCGTCGATCGGCGCGGCCCGCAGGACGAGCTCCTTGGTCCGCTGCGGCCCGATCAGCCGCGGCAGCGCCTCGCTCGAGCCGTACTCGAGCACGAGCCCGAGCTCGACGAAGGGCGTCCGGAACGTCGCGTGCTCGGCGGCGTAGACGAGGTCGAAGTGCGGCAGGATCGTCACGCCCATCCCGACGCAGTGCCCCTGCACGATCGCGATCGTCGGCTTCTTGCACGCGCGCAGCGGGGCCCAGAGCCGGCCGAGCTTCGCGAGGTCGTCGGGCGCGGTCGAGCCCACCGTGAGGAACACGTTGAGGTCCGCGCCGCCCGAGAAGTAGTCGCCCTCGGCGGTCAGCGCGACGACGCGCACCGCGTCGTCGGCCGCGGCCGCCTCGATCGCGTGCCACAGCTGCCGCGCTTGGGGCACGTCGAAGGCGTTCTTCTTCTCGGGTCGGCGCAGCGTGAGGACCCGGACTCCCCCCCCAGCATCCTCCACGCGCACGCGCTCGGGCTCGGTCATGCGCGGAGCGTAGCAGCCCCCGGCGTGCTAACGGCTCGATCGATGTCGGACGCCACGACCGCGCTGCTCGCGTGCCTCGACCTCGAGCGCCTCGATCGCGACCTCTTCCGCGGGAGGAGCCCCGACGAAGGGCGGCCGCGCGTGTACGGCGGCCAGGTCGCGGCGCAGTCCCTCGTCGCCGCGGTGCGCACCGTCGAGGGGCGCATGGTGCACTCGCTCCACTCGTACTTCCTGCGCCCCGGCGACCCGAAGATCCCGATCCTCTACGAGGTCGATCGCATCCGCGACGGCCACAGCTTCACGACGCGGCGCGTGGTCGCGATCCAGAACGGCGAGGCCATCTTCAACATGGCCGCGTCGTTCCAGCTCGAGGAGGAGGGCTTCGAGCACCAGGTCCCGATGCCGGACGTGCCGCCGCCCGAGAGCGTTCCGTCGAACGACGAGCGCCTGCGCGAGGCGATGAAGACCTCCGCCCACCCGATCCTGTCGTGGCTCGCGAGGCTCGACCGGCCGATCGTCATCCACGACCTCGATCCGATCGATCCCACGCGGCCCGAGGTGCGCTCGGGCCCGCACCGCGTGTGGTTCAAGACGGAGGGCGCGCTGCCCGACGACGCCCTGCTCCACCGCTGCGTCCTCGCGTACGCCTCGGACATGACGCTCCTCGGCGCGTCGCTCGCGCAGCACGGGCTCACGTGGTTCGACCCGAAGCTCCAGGTCGCGAGCCTCGATCACGCGATCTGGTTCCACCGCACGTTCCGCGCCGACGAGTGGCTCCTCTACTCGACCGAGAGCGAGTCCACCTCGGGCTCACGCGGCCTGAATTTCGGGCGGATCTTCACGCGCGACGGGCGTCTCGTCGCCTCCGTGGTGCAAGAGAACTTGATGCGCCAGCGGGCCTGAGCTCGAGAGACGTCGCTCGTTCGATCGAGGCCAGGCCGTCGCGCAGCGACGGCCGTCGGCCGAGGGGCCCCCGCGCGGAGGCGCGGGGTGCGCGCAGCGCCCCTCGGAAGATCAGTCCTCGCCCTTGAGGAACTTCTCGAGCAGGCGCGAGGAGACCCGGATCAGATCGCTCTGCGTGATGATCCCGACGAGCTTCCCGTCGTCGACGACGGGCAGGCAGCCGTAGCCGTTCTCGCGCATCTTCTCGAGCGCCAGGAGCGTCGGGGTCTCGGGCGAGATGGTCTCCGGGTCGCGGATCATCACGTCCTCGACGATCACCGGGGCGCCCGAGCGCCCGCGCGCGATCAGGCGGATCAGGCTCCGGTGGGTGATCAGGCCCAAGAGCCGGCCGGCGTCGTCCTCCACCGGGAGGTGCTTCACCTTCTCCCAGTCCATCACGCTCGCCGCGAAGTCGACGAGGTCGCTCGCCCGCACCGTGAAGAGGTCGGTGGTCATGAACTGCCCGACGCGCTGGAGCCCGCGCCGCCACTCGTCCTCCCGCGCGCGGATCGCGGCGGGCTCGCAGATCGGCCACTCGTGGACGGGGATCCCCGCGTGCTGGTTCTCGAGCACCGCGCCGAGGATGCGGCGCTCGATCATGTTCCGCGAGGACTCGAAGTCCTTGCTGAGCGCGGCGAACGAGTCGAGCATCCACTGCGCCCCGGTGCGGGTGTTGCCGACGCGCGCCTCGATCACGCCGAGGTACTTGTCGATGTCGCCCGGGTCGATGCCGACGACCTGGAGGCCCTCGCGCGCGAGCGGGAGCAGGCGCTGCCGGATGAGCTCTGCCGCGGTGAGCGTCTCGCCGCCGATCCAGGTGAACTGGGCCTTCAGCCCGTGGCGCGCCGCCGCGTAGAAGTTGCCCTTCGCGTCGTCGAAGTCGAGCTTCTCGCGCGGATCGCCGATCTCCTCGAGCACGCCGCTCATCAGGCCGAAGAAGAACGCCGCGTTGGCGACCTCGTCGACGATCGTCGGCCCCGCGGGGAGCACGCGGTTCTCGATCCGGAGGTGGGGCACCCCGTCGATCTTCCCGTAGCAGGCGCGGTTCCAGCGGTAGACCGTCCCGTTGTGGAGCCGCAGCGCGCCGAGGTCCGGCGCCTCGCCGCGCGCGAGCGCCTCCATCGGATCGTCGATGTCGGGCGTCGACAGGATCACGCGGAAGCGCGCGATCTGCTCGCGGAAGATCTCGAGCACGGACTCCTGGACCCAGCCGTCGCCGAATGTGACGCGCGGCCGGATCGAGCGGTGGCGGTTCGACGAGCGATCGTCGATCGAGCTCGAGAAGAGCGCGACGCGGGTCTCGTTCCACAGCCGCGCCCCGAAGAGGAGCGGCGAGTTCACCGCCGCCGCGAGCACCGGCCCCGTGACGAGCTGCGCGACGTTGTAGAGCTTCGCGAACTCGTGCGGCTGCACCTGGAAGTGCAGCTGGAAGCTCGTGTTGCACGCCTCGAACATCACGTTGTCGTGCTGGACGTTGAGCTCGTCGATGCCCTTGATGACGATCTGGAAGTCGCCGCCGCGCATCGCGCGCAGCGTGTCGTTGAGCGCGCGGTAGCGCGGGCTCGGCGTCATGTTGTCGAGCCCGAGGTCGGGGCGGCGCAGGGTCGGGAGGATCCCCGTCAAGAGGACTTGCGCAGCGTGCCGGCGCGCGTAGCCGTCGGCCTTCGTCACGAGGGACGCGATCTCCTCCTCCATCGACGAGAGCGCGTCGCCGCGCAGGAGCCGCGGCATCACGTTCGCCTCGAGGTTGAAGCGGGCGAGCTCGCTGACGATGCGCCCGTCCTCGATCTCCTCGAGGACCTCCACCGCGACGGGCGCGGGCATCATGTCCTTGTCGACGAGGAACATCTCCTGCTCGGCCCCGATCCGCCGCGGGCCCTTGTCGAACATGGCCCGCTCGATCATCAGCTCGAGCGCGTGCACGTCGGCCAGGAGCGCCTTCATGAACGCGCGCGACTCGCGCTCGCTTCGTGCTCCGTCCGCGGAGTGCTCGCCCATCTCGGGGGATCATACCGAAATCACTGCCGCAAGTGCGCTTCCTCACCGCGGCGTCGTCCAGACGAAGTCGACCGGGAGGTCCTCGGGCACCTCGTCCTCGGGGAGGACGATCAGGTAGGGGCGCGCCCCGCGGCGCGCGGCCCGCTCCGGGATGGCGTCCCGCGCGACGTGCATCGCCCCGGCGAACACGATCATCGGCCCGTCGTGCGCCGCGATCGTCTCGGCCATGGTCTCGTCCCACACGAGCTGCGCCGTGTAGAAGCGCTCGATCATCGCGTCGTCGGCGCCGGGGTGCTCGCGGAGCGCGGCCTCGACCCGCGCCCGGTGCGCGGGCTGGCTGCGATCGAGCTCCGGGAGCGCGTCGCGCGTCGCCGCGTCGAGCGCGTCGATCCCCTCGCGCGCCAGCGTGCGCGTGGTCTCCTGCGGAGCGTTCAGCGCGACCAGCCGGACGCCGTGCGCGGGGCCGAACCGGATCAGCGGCCGGTAGAGCGCGAAGTCGAAGCCCCAGCGCGTCTCCCACTCGGTGCGCGCGAGGAGCTCGGGCTCGTCGATCCGTCCCGCCACGTACTCGTCGAGCGCGGCCTGGAACGGGCGCTGGAACATCTCGAAGCCGATCGCGAGCTCGGGGCGCCGGGCGTGCAGCGCGGTGAGGATCGCGCGCTGGGCGTCGTGGTCCTCGGCGCGATCGTGGCGCTCGCCGACGTACACCACCCGCGCCTCGGCGAGCCGATCGATCAGCGCGTCGAGCCCGATGCGCGCGCCGGTCGCGACCTCCACGATCTCGGGCGCGGCGGGGATCTCCGCGCCGCGCGCGGGGGTCCCGCATCCGGCGGCGAGCACGAGCAGCAAGACACCGCGCATCCGCCCAGCCTAGCGCCGGGGCGAGGATCCGCGAGCCCGCGCGCACGCGTCGTCGAAGACGTAGAGGAGCCGCACGCCGTACTCGTAGGCGGCCCGCGACGCCTGCCAGAGCGCGTCGTCGGGGATGGGCGTCGCGGCGACCTGCGCGTCGGCGCCTGCACAACGAAAGAGACGTTGCGCGCGCCGGAGGTGGTAGGGCGAGCTGACCACGATCACGGTCGGCCGGCACTCGGGGCGCCCGGCGCAGAGCACCGCGACGGCGCGCCGCGCGTTGTCGGCGGTGTCCCGCGACCCGCCGTCGGCGAGGATCGCGGCGGCGGGGACCCCGAGCGCGCGCGCGTGCGCGCTCATCACGCGCGCCTCGGGCGCGGAGCCGACCACGACGAGCAGCGGCGCGAGGCCCTCCTCGAAGAGCTCGACCCCCCGCCGCATCCTGCGATCCATCTCGGGCTCGACCGCGCCCCCCGCGGTCAGGGGTGGCCGGTAGCCGAGCACCACGATCGCGTCCGCGCGCGACAGCGGCGCGCCGTGCACGAAGAGCTCGCCCCCGCGCGGCGTCGCGCACGCGCTGGCGAGGGCGCAGAGGACCAGGGCGGTGCGTCCCATCGCGGGCGCGAGCGTGCGCGCGCGCGAGGGACCATTTCAACCCCCGCCGTGCCATCCTCGCGGGGTGTCGCTCGCCTGGCCGGACTTCGCGCGACTCCTCGCCGACGAGCCGCTCCCCGCGGCCCTCGTGGATCTCGACGCGCTCGATCGCAACGTCGAGCGCCTGCGCGAGAAGGTCCGGGGCACGGGCAAGACCCTGCGCGTCGCGTCGAAGTCCGTGCGGCACATCGGGCTCCTGCGCCGGATCCTGGAGGGCGGCGGCGAGGACTTCCGCGGGGTGCTGGCGTTCACGCCGCGCGAGGCGGCGTTCCTCGCGCGCGAGGGCTTCGACGATCTCCTGGTCGCGTCCCCGAGCACGCGCGGGCTCGCCGAGGTGGCCGCACAGAGCGCGCGCGGGAAGACCATCCGGCTGATGGCCGACGGCGTCGCGCAGCTCCGCGCGTACGCCGCGGCGGCGCGCGCCGCGGGGATCGAGCTCGAGGTGCTCCTCGACCTCG
>JAYRVK010000472.1:0-4784 GCA_041918555.1 Sandaracinaceae bacterium | reverse complement strand
GCGCCTCGGCGTCGCGCCCGCCCGCCGCGGCGACCACTCGCCACTCGGCGGTGCTCGTCGCCCCGCGCGTGAACGGGGGCGCGCCGGGCCTCCCCGCCTCCTTCTGCGGGAGGTCCTCCGCGTCGTAGAGCGGCTCGACGGTGAGTCCTCCGTCGAGCGCGGTCCGGAGGGTCTCGAGGCCCGCGCCGCGCAGCCCGGTCTCGACGTGCTCGCGCCACGTCTCGCGATCGACCGGGTCGAAGGCCCGACCGAGATCGAGCGCCTCCGGCATCGTCACTCCTCCGAGTCGTCGTCGAGCGGCGCGCGCTCGTCGTAGCGAGCGTCGCCGTCGTCCTCTTCTCTCGTGAAGTCGTCCTCGTCCGAGTCCTCGTCGAGCTCGACGTCCTCTTCTCGGTCCTCGTCCTCGTCCGCTTCTTCTTCGTCCTCGTCCTCGTCGAGATCGTCGAGATCCGCGTCGAGGTCGTCCTCGTCGTATCCGCGCTCGCGCGACTCCGCGCGATACCGATCCTCGAGCTCGGACTCCTCATCGGCGCGCCGATCGGCCGGCTCGCGCTCCTCGCGCGCCTCGATCGAGCCGGGCGCCTCGGCGTCTCCGGGCTCGGCCACGGCGCCCGCCTCGAACGCGGTCTCCTCGACCGGCGCTGCGCCGAGCTCTTCGCGCTGCTCCTCCGACGCGCCCTCCTCGTCGCGGCGACCGCCGCGACGACGGCGCCGGCGGCGGCGCTTGCCGCGCCCCTCGAGGTCCTCCGCGCCCGCCTCGGGCTCGCCGCCCTCGCCCGCTTCTTCGTCGTGCACGTCCGGTGCGGCGTCGCCGTCGGAGACATGCAAGTCGTCTTGCACCTCGCCGCGCTCGTCGCGCTCGTCGCGCTCCCGATCGCGCTCGCGATCCCGTTCCCGATCGTCTCGATCGCGGTCGCGCCGGCGCCGGCCGCGCGCCTCGTCGGGCTCCGCCTCCGGCTCGGCGGGTGCGCCGCGCAGCGAGTCGAGGAGGTCGAGGTCGATCGTGGCGACGGGCAACGCGGCAGCGCGCAGGCCCACGCTCTTCGCCTCCATCGCCAGCGCGAGCGCCTCCCCGTCGAAGAGCACGACGGGCGCGGCGCCGCCGACGGAGACCTCCTGCCGGGCCCGGCCCCGCGCGCGCCCGAGCGCGACGAGCCACGCCATCGAGGCCTGGCCGTAGTGGTGGAGCGCGCCGCGGACCTCGACCACGGCCTCCGCGTCGAGATCGCGGCCGCCGCGCAGCACCACGATGGCGATCGGCACCTGCTCGTGCCCACGCGAGAGCGTTCCCGCGAGGTGCAGCTCGTTCGACGAGCTGCCCGGACGACGGACCGCGCGGAGCCCGGACACGCCCTCGGCGTTGAGCCACGTCGCCATCAGCTCGACGAAGCCGACCGCCGGCAAGCTCTCGAGCTTGCGGAGGAACGCGCGATGGGTCTGCTCGCGGTGCTGCCGAGCGAGGCCGCGCAGCTCGGACGAGCTGCGGACCAGCTCGTCCGGCAGATACCACGCCGTCAGCGCGAGGCGCCCGCCCACGTCGCGGAAGCGCGAGCCCTCCGCGCCGCGGCGGATCGCGTCGGCGCGCACCGCGGCGGCGACGGTGGGCGCGAGCGCGGACGCCGAGCCGGTCAACCGCCGCCGCTGGACGAGGAGCTCCGCCGTCGCCGCGAACGTGGTGGGCTCGCGGGGCGCGCTCGCCAGCGCAGCCTCGATCGCGTCGGCGAGCTCGCGACCCGCGAGATCGCCCTCCTCGGGGGAGCGGCTCATGTCGAGCCGCTCCACCTCGCGGTCCCGGCCCCGGTCTCGACCCCGCCCGCGATCCCGATCCCGATCCCGGCCCCGGCCGCGATCCCGGCCGCGGTCGTGCCGGTCGCGGTTGCGATCCCGGTCGCGGTCGTTGCGCTCGCGGTCGCTGCGCTCGCGGTCGCTGCGCTCGCGGTCGCTGCGCTCGCGGTCGCTGCGCTCGCGGTCGCTGCGCTCGCGATCGCCGCGTCCCTCCTCGTCCTCGCCGTCGCGGCCACGCCGCCCTCGACGCCGTCGTCGGCGACGGCCCTTGGCCCCGCCCTCCCCGCCCTCGTCCTCCTCCTCGGCGGCGTTCGCCGCCGCCAGGATCGGGACGTCGTCGTCCTCCTCCTCGGGGAAGACATCGCTCCCCGGGAGCTTTGGTGGCGGGGTCCCCGGTTCCTCGTCCGACTCCTCGGGCTCGGAGCTGCGGAACGCGCTCGTGTCGATGTCCGGCAGCGCGTCGATGTCGACCTCGAAGTCGGCGTCCGCGAGCGCGAGCACCTCGCTCGAGAACTCGCGCAGCGCGAAGACGCCGGGCTTCACCTTGACGATGGGCTCGTCCCCGCGGTCCTTCTTGATCATCGTCGCGAGGCGCGAGCTCATCGTGAGGTCGGGCGCCTTGCCCACGTGGGAGAGGAGGTTCTTGGCGATCGCGATCTCCGCGATCTTCTTGTAGTGGAGGGGCCGGCCTACCAGGCGCAGCACCTCGACGGCAGCTTCCGTGAAGGTCATCGAGTGAGGCTCCATCGGCGCCACTTCGGCCACCGCATGGGGGATGGAACGTGAGGCGTGCTATCACCCGGCCTCTCCCCTGGCAATGGCCAGTCTTCCGCACCGCGCGCACGCCGCCCTCCTCGCGATCCTCGTCGCGCTGGTCGCGAGCGCGTGCTGCGTCAACCCGTTCCGCAACACGCGGAGCGCCGAGCGCGGCCGCCCGGGCGATCCGGCGGTCGAGGCGCGACGCCCGATCGCCCCCGAGCAGCCCGCCGTCCAGCCCGCGAGCGCCACGAGCGACGATCCGGGGGCCGGGTTCGACATCCGTCTGGTCCGGGTCCAGCCCGGCGTGCACCTCGACACCGAGCAGGTGTGCGACGTGATCTTCACGACGCGACCCGAGGCCGTCGCGGGCCGCGACGGCGAGCGCTACGAGATCGACGCGGCGCACCGGATGGCGGTGAACTGCCACGCGCCGACGGGCGATGGCTGGGCGGACCTGGTGTTCAGCCCCGAGGCCGCGTCGCACCTGACCGACGTCCGGCGAGGCACGCGGATCCGGATCCGCATCCTCACGTCGGACGGCGGCTACGTGGACTACCCGATCGTCCAGTTCGTCCGGATCGAAGGCCAGAACCCGGAGCTCGCGCGCGCCGCGCCCCGCGCGCAGCCCGCCTCGGTCGCCAATGGGTTCGACCTGCGCCTCGTCCGGGACGACCCCGGGCTGATCGGGACGACGCAGCAGTGCGCGGTCGCGCGCGCGGACGAGATCGACCTGATGCAGCCGACGGATCCGCGGCCCCGCAACTACCCCGCTGGGATCCAGAACCGGATGACCGTCGCCTGCAAGCACGCCGCGGGCGAGGAGCTCGCGGACCTGGTGTTCATGCCCGCGCAGGCGCTCGCGGCGCTCGACGTCCACCGCGGCGCGGTGATCCCCGTGCGGGTCATCAGCCGCGACGGAGGGTTCGTCGAGTACCCCATCGTCCAGTTCGCTGGGCAGTAGCGCAGGATCGCGCTATCGCACGCGCCTTCCGTTTTCTTGACCCTCTCCAGCTCCGCGGGGTAGCGAATCACCTGGGCACCGACCGTGTGGGTCACGGGACACGGTCGGGCCCCCCCAGACGAACCAGACCACCACAATCGCCGAGGGCCGGCTCGCTGGCCCGGCCTTCGCAGTCACCGGACTGCGGAACTGGAGGACTCGACATGAGCGCCGGAGAGAAGAAGCGGATCGGTGTGCTCCTCGGGGGGCTTGGCTCGGAGCGGGAGATCTCGCTCAAGACGGGTGAGGCGGTCGCGGCCGCCCTCACCGACCGCGGCTACGACGTGCAGCGCGTCTACGTCGACCGCGACCTGGACCGCGTGCTGCGGCAGAGCCCGATCGACGTCGCCTTCATCGCTCTTCACGGGCCCTATGGCGAGGACGGGTGCGTCCAGGGTCTCCTCGAGCTGCTCGGCATCCCGTACACCGGGAGCGGCGTCCTCGCGAGCGCGCTCGCGATGGACAAGCTCAAGTCCAAGGAGCTGTTCCGCCTCTACAACGTGCCGACGCCGCCGTACTACGCGATCGACGCGGACCGCATCGACGCGCTCGAGGAGATGCACGGCTCGTTCGGCTTCCCGGCCTTCGTGAAGCCGCGCCGCGCGGGCTCGAGCATCGGCGCCGGGCGCGCCAACGACATGTCGGAGCTGCGCGAGCGCGTGCTCGAGGCGGGGCACTTCGACGACTCGGTGCTCGTCGAGCGCTTCGTCACCGGCCGCGAGGTCGCGGTCGGGATCCTCGACGGACGCGCGCTGGGCGCGATCGAGATCTCTCCGAAGGGCGCCTTCTACGACTACAAGTCCAAGTACCAGGCGGGGCAGTCCGAGTACCACTTCCCCGCCCGGCTCACGCCGACCCGCTACAAGGGCGTGCTGAACATCGCGGAGCGCGCGGCCTCGTGCCTCGGGGTCACCGGCGCGGCCCGAGTCGACGTCCTCGTGACGGAGGGCGAGAACGAGTACGTCCTCGAGGTCAACACCCTGCCCGGGATGACGCCGACGTCGCTCCTGCCGAAGATCGCGGCCGGTGCGGGCTACGACTTCGGCGATCTCTGCGAGGCGATCCTGGATCGCGCGACGCTCGGCAGCCGCGAGGCGCGCCCGGCGCGCGCGAGCACGACCGCGACCACGAGCGTCGTCGGCCTCGCCATCGACTGAGTCTTGGCGGGGGGGGTTGCACCCAAGAACGCCGCCCCCCCGACTGAGCCGGGGGGGCGCCCCCCCCCCCCCACAGAACGGCT
>JAYRVK010000471.1:0-2582 GCA_041918555.1 Sandaracinaceae bacterium | reverse complement strand
GCCGGGGCCGTCGCGGCGGCCTTCGCCGCCTCGCGCTCCGCGTCGGCCGGCCGCCCCGCGTCGAGCGCGGCCTCGGCGAGCCACTGGTGCAGCCGCGGCCGATCCACGGCGTCGCACGCGTGCGCGTCCTCGAGCGCGAGCGCGGCCTCGAGGTGCGGCGCCGCCGCGGCGAGGCGCCCTGCCTCGAGCTCGATCCGGGCCGCCTCGCAGTGCGCGTGCGCCGCGCTGCCCGGGAGCCCCGCGTCGGCGGCGAGCCGCGCGATCCGCGCCTGGTTCGCGGCGGAGTCGTCGTAACACGTGCGCGCGAGCCACTGGGCCGCGAGCGCGCTCGCGTGGCGCCGGGTCGCGTCGTCCATCGCGGAGAGCACGGCCAGAGAGAGGCCCGGCGAGGGCACGCGCACCCAGCGCTCCCGCCGCGCCGACGCGCCGTCGACGTCGACGAGCAGGCGCGCGCGCTTCAGCGCGTGGACGAGGTCCTCGCCGAGGAGGTGCGGCGCCGCGAGCTGCGTCGCGACGCGCAGGAGCCCGCGCTCGGGCACGTCGCCGCCGAGCACGCACGCGGCCTGGAAGAGCGCGCGCTCGGGCGGCGCGAGCCCCGCGACGTGCTCGGCGAACGAGCGCGCCCCGCTCCGCGCGCGGATCGCCGCGAGCGCGAACAGGTCGGCGGGGAGCTCGACGTCCGGCGGCCGGGGCACGCTCGTCGCCGTCCACTCGCGCCACGCCGCGTCGAGGGCGCTCGCCGACGGAGGCCCGAGCGAGACGACGCGGGCCGTTCCGTCGATGACCACGTTCGTTGCACCGTACAGCACGCCGACGCCGCCGCCCGGGCGCCGCGAGAGCGCGCGGGCCACCTCCCAGGTGCTCTCGTCGACTCCGTCTCCGTCGGCGAAGGCGAGCACGGTCGGCCGCTGGTCGGGCTCGAGGAGCGCCTCGCACACCCGGAACGCCTCCATCACCGCCGCGCCGCGCGCGCCAGCGGGCCCGATCCCGACGAGGCCGCCGATCAGCGCGTCGCCCCCCCAGCCGCTCGGGTCCTCGCCGGCGTCGCGGATGCGCTCGAGGAGCACGTCCGCGGCGAGGCGGAGGGGGCTGAGCGAGGCGGCGCCGATCGCGTCGAGCATCGCCGTCGCGAGCGCCTCGAAGGGCGCGCACGCCGCGCCGCGCCGCCCGCGCGCGAAGCACACGCGGATCCCGGCCTCTCGGAGCGCCGCGCGCGCCGCGGCGAGGAGGTCCGAGGTGCCCACGCCATCGGGCCCGCGCACCGCCACGATCCCCTTCGGATCCGGGAGGAGCGCGGCGACCACCTCGGCGAGCTCGTCGGGCCGCGGCAGCGGCGCAGGCGCCGCGCGCCGCAGGCTCGGCCCCCGCTCGAGCCCCGCGCTCGGGGTCGCGCGGATCGTCGAGAACAGCGGGTCCGCGCCCCCCTCGCGGCTCGTCAGCGGCTCGACCACGATCGTCTCCATCGACTGGAGCCCCGGCCGGATCGAGATGGAGGGACGCAAGGCGCCTTGCACAGGGGTGTGGGCGCTCGCCGCCTCGAGCCAGGCCGCGCGCGCGCGCGCCGCGCTCGGGTAGCGGTGCTCGGGATCGCGCGCGAGGAGGCGCTGCACGACCTCCGCCAGCTTCACTGGCGCGCGCAGGCCCTGGCGCGGCCGGAGCGGGAGGGGCGCAGCCGTCAACGTGTGTTGCACGATCTCGAGCGGGTTGGCGCCGCCGTAGGGCGCATAGCCGGTGAGCCCCCGGAAGAGGACCGCGCCGCACCCGAAGAGATCGCTCGCGGGCCCGGGGCTGCCGACCCCGCGGGCCTGCTCCGGCGAGAGGTAGCCCGGCGTCCCGGAGATCGTCACGCCTGCCGTGAGCCGCAGCGCGCTCGCCTCGTCGCGGGCCTTGGCGAGCCCGAAGTCGATCAGCTTGGCGGCGCCCCCGCGGGCCGCGTCGAGCAGCACGTTCGGCGGGGTCACGTCGCAGTGGACCACTCCCGCGTCGTGTGCGTACCCGAGCGCCTCGAGGAGCTCCGCGCCGACGCGCACGATCGCGCCGAGGTCCAGCCAGTCGACGGCGTCCTCGAGCGAGCGGCCCTCGACGCGCTCGTAGACGAGGTAGGGGCGGCCGTCGTCGGCCCACCCGTGCTCGTAGAGCGCGACGACGTGCGGGTGGCGCAGCCGCGCGGCGAGGCGGGCCTCGCGCGCGAACCAGTGCTTCTCGATCGCGCCGCCGACCTCGTGCGCGAGCTTGAGCGCCCCCTCGAGCCCGCTCTCGGCGTGGGTGGCGGCGTAGACCACGCCCGCGCCGCCCCGCCCGAGCGTCGGCCCCACGATCCAGTGGCCGATCCGCCGCCCGTGCGCGGCGGCCTCGTCCCGCGCGCTCATGCGCGCACGGCGGCGATCGCCTGGATCTCGATCGCGTACGCGTAGTGGAGCGGGAGCACGGGGACGACCGCGCGGGCCGGCCGGTGCTCGCCCAGGACGCGCGCGTACGCCTCGTTCACCGCCGGCCAGTCGGCGATGTCGGTCACGTACACGGTCACCGACACCAGGTGCGCGAGGTCGGAGCCGGCGGCCTCGAGGATCGCCTCGACGTTG
>JAYRVK010000470.1:0-2101 GCA_041918555.1 Sandaracinaceae bacterium | reverse complement strand
GACCGGTCCGATCACCACAACCTCGTCGTGATGTACGACGGGTACCTGCTGATGCCGTGGGCGCCCGAGTACGGCGCGGGCGGGCTGACGTTCTGGGACTTCACCGATCCGTGCGCGCCGACCGTGGTCGGCTCCGGGCACTCGCCGACCATGCGCGAGACGCACGCGATCGGGTTCTCGACGATCGGCGGGCGCTGGGCGGTCGTCGACCAGCTGACCCTCGCGCTCTTCGAGCAGGGCGGGATCCAGTTCTGGGACGTGAGCGACGCGCGCGCGCCCGCGCCGGTCGCGGATCTCGAGCTCCCCGGCTTCCAGTACCCCGACGCGTACGCGCGCGTGAGCCTCTCCGTGTTCTGGCAGGCGCCGTACGTCTACGTCGGCGGCTCGGACAACGGCGTGTGGATCGTCGACGCCGCGGATCCGCGGCGGCCGCGCTACGTCGGTGTGTACGGCTTCGAGCCCGTGCACCGCGTCGGGCAGGTGCAGGTGATCGGGAACCTCCTGGTCGCGACCGCCGCGGAGGGCGCGCGCACCGTGCTCCTCGACGTGTCCGATCCCGAGGCTCCGCAGCCGATCCCCGGCGGCGACTTCCTCGCGATGGACACCTCGGGCCAGCCGCGCGAGGCGTACTTCACGAACGTGTTCGGGGGGCGCGTCTTCTACGCCAACAAGGACGGCGGCGGCGGGATCCTCGTGTACGACATCACCGATCCGTCGCGCCCCACGCTGCTCGGGAGCCACATCAGCGACGGCAACGGCGGCTACGTCTTCGCGAACGGCGACCTCGCGTTCACCGGCGAGTCGAGCTTCGCGGCGATCTACGACATCTCGGACATGGCGAGCATCACCGAGGTCGTGCGCCTGGACCTCGAGGGCGACCTCGACACCGCGACGCCGATCGGCAACGTCGTCGTCCTCAGCGTCGACGACGAGGCGATGCCCGATCAGGGCTCCGCGGTCGTGCCGTACGCGACCGAGCCGGACGCGCGCCCGCCGGTCGCCCGCTGGACCTGGCCGCGCGACGGCGCGACGGGCCTGCGCACCACGAGCCGCGTCGGGATCTCGTTCGACGAGTCGATCGACGTGAACAGCGCGCACGAGGGCTCGGTGCGGCTCTATCGGGCGGGCGGGACGCCAGACGAGGGCCGCGTCGCGGCCATCGTGAGCGCGCAGGAGGCGATCGTGAACGTCCACCCGCGGTGCCCGCTCGAGCCCTCGACGGAGTACGTGCTCGAGGTGGTCGCCGGGGGCGTCGCGGACTACAGCGGCAATCCCGTCGCGGAGACGACGACGATCCGCTTCACGACCGGGGTCGTCGAGTGAGGGCGAGGGGCGCGTGCCTGATCGCGCTCGTCGCGATCGCGTGCGACGGGCCCGGCGGGCACGACGCGGGCGAGGAGCTGGACGCGGGGGGGGGGGGCAGACGCCGGCGCCGACGCGGGGGCGGAGCTGACCGCCGAGGCGGGCGCGTCGTTCTACGCGGTGGTCGGGGAGCCCGCGCGGCTCGACGGAACCGCCTCGACGGGCGCGGCCGACTACCTCTGGGACTTCGGCGACGGGCGGCGGTGGGACGCGCCGCGCGCCGAGGCGGTCGCGGAGGTCGTGTACGCCCGGGAGGGCCGCTTCCGCGCCTTCCTCACGGTGTCCGACGGCGCGGGGCGTACGCGCACCGACTCGGTGCTGGTCCACGTCACGCACCCGATCGTCCACGCGCCGGTCGCGAGCGGGAGCGTGGCGGTCCACGCCCTGCGCGAAGAGGTCGCGGTGGTCAGCCCCGACTCCGACGAGCTCGCGGTCTTCTCGTACGCGGAAGACTCGTTGACGCTCGTGCGGCGCGTGGCGATGGGCGACGAGCCGCGCACCGTCGCGGCGGACGGCGATCGCTGGGCGGTCGCGTGCGCGGGGAGCGACGAGGTCGTGCTCGTCGACGACTCCGGTGGCGTCGAGCGGATCTCGCTGCCGCGGGCGAGCCGGCCGCTCGGGGTGATCTCCCTCGACGGAACGCTCTTCGTCACGCTGAGCTCGACGGGGGAGGTCGCGCGGATCGAGGGCGGCGCGGTCGTGTCCACGTTCTTTGCGATCGAAGACGCGCGCGGGATCG
>JAYRVK010000469.1:0-1552 GCA_041918555.1 Sandaracinaceae bacterium | reverse complement strand
GGCGGCGATCAAGATCCTGCGCGACGCGTCGCTCTCGCCCTCGCGGCGCGAGCGCTTCGCGTTCGAGCAGCGCGTGCTGGCGCGCCTCGAGCACCCGGCGATCGCGCGGCTCTACGACGCCGACGTGCTCCCCGACGGCACGCCGTGGTTCGCCATGGAGCTGGTCGAGGGCGTGCCGATCACCGAGTACTGCCGGGCGCACGACCTGTCCGTGGCCAGACGCCTGGGGGTGTTCCGCGCCGCGTGCGAGGCCGTGCAGCACGCGCACGCGCACGCGCTCATTCACCGCGACCTCAAGCCTTCGAACATCCTCGTCCGCGCCGACGGGTCGGTGAAGCTGCTCGACTTCGGCATCGCCAAGTCGCTCGCCACGCTCGAGGGCCTCGCGCTGACGCGCACCGGCCTGCAGCCCATGACGCCCGCGTACGCGGCGCCCGAGCAGGTGCGCGGCGAGAACCTCGGCGTGCACACCGACGTCTACGCCCTGGGCGTCGTGCTCTACGAGCTGCTCGCCGGCCGGATGCCGTACGAGCTCGAGGGCCTGTCGCCCTCCGAGGCCACCACGCGCATGCTCGAGAGCGACCCGCGCCGGCCCTCGACCGTCACGGGCGAGCGCGACCGGCGCCTGGGCCGCGGCGCGTGGAACGACCTCGACGTGCTGTGCCTGACCGCGATGCACCGCGACATCGCGCGCCGCTATCGCACCGTGGACGCCCTGGTCCGCGACGTGGACCGCTACCTGCGGAACGAGCCCATCGAGGCGCGCGGCGACTCGCTGCCCTACCGCGCGGGCAAGTTCGCGCGCCGGCACGCGGCGGCGCTGGCGATCACGGGCGTCGTCCTGGGCGCGCTCGTGACCACCGTCACCTTCTACACGCTGCGGCTCACCGAGGCGCGGGACCGGGCGCGCGAGGCGATCCGGCGGCGGGACTTCGTCGAGCAGGTGATCGGGCAGCTGATGAGCGACGCCGGCGCCGAGGGCGCGCTCGCCGACACGTTTCACGTGCTCACGCTCGTGCGCCTGGGCGAGGAGCGCTCGCGGGCGATCACCGACGACCCCGAACAGCAGGCCGCGCTCGAGCACACGCTCGGGATCATGGCCGCCGGGCTGCGCCAGGACGCGCTCGCCGACTCGCTGCTCGGCCGGGCGGTCCGGCACACGTTCGGGCTGCGGACCAGCGATGCCGTCGCCCGCGTCGGGAGCCTGACCGACCTCGCCGGCCTGCGCACGTCGCAGGAGCGCTACGCCGAGGCCGAATCGCTCGCCCGCCGGGCGCTCGCGATCGCCGAGGACGGCTCGCGCGACGAGCCCGAGGTGCGCGCCGGGGCGCTGCGCACGCTCGCCAACACGCTGGCCGAGAGCGGCAGGCTCGACGAATCCGTCCCGCTGCTCGAGCGGGCGATTCATTTGCAGACCCGCGCGGGCAGCCTTTCGCGAGCGGGCGAGGAGACCCTGACGGAGCTCGCGAACGTCCAGTTCTACCGCGGGGACCTCGCGGCCGCCGAGTCGCTCAACCAGCGCGCGCTGGCGCTCGACCTGGCCCGGTTCGGG
>JAYRVK010000468.1:0-9873 GCA_041918555.1 Sandaracinaceae bacterium | reverse complement strand
CGCATCCTCATCGACGGCGCGCTCGAGATCCGCGACGCGCGCAACATCATCCTCAGCGACGTGCGGATCCGGAACGACAACTTCGAGGCGTGCACGCAGGAGGGCGACGTCGTCCTGATCCGCAGCGAGGGCGCGGCCCGCCCCGAGGACTTCACGAGCCGCGACATCTGGCTCCACCACGTCGAGCTCTTCGAGGGGGGCGACGGCCTCCTCGACGTCCGCGGCGGGAGCCGCATCACCGTGTCGTGGTCGCACTTCCACGATCACAGCAAGGGGATGCTCGTCGGCATGGAGTCCGCGCCGGGGGAGGCGCGCGAGATGGAGATCACGTTCCACCACAACTTCTTCGATCGCCTCTCGCGCCGCGGCCCCCAGGTGTCCGTCGGCCGCGCGCACTTCTTCGACAACTACCAGTTCGAGTGGTGGGAGTTCGGCGCCGCGAGCCTCGCGGGCGCGCAGTTCCTGAGCGAGAACAACGTCTACGAGGCGCGGCCCGGGACCACCTGCGGCCTCCCGTTCGTCGGGTGCACCGACCCCGCCCCGTGCGGCGACGACGACTACGAGGTCTCGAAGGTGGCGACGAGCGTCGACTGGGCGACCGACACGCGCGGCTACCTGCGCAGCATCGGCGACCTCCTGCTCGACGGCGCGGTCGTCGCGACGAACGAGCCCACGCGCGTGCTCGCGCCGAGCTACCCGTACACCGCCGAGCCCGCGACGATGGGGCTCGCGGAGCGGCTGCGCGCCGAGACGGGCCCGCGCACCACCTGCCCCTGAGGATCACTCCACGAGCGCGGCGCGATCGAGCGGGACCTCGACGTCGAACTCGAGCGCGCTCTTCACCGGCCAGACCGACTCCGCGTCGTTGCGCTCACTCCGCACGACGCGGGCCCGGCGCTCGACGAGCTCGCCCTTCGGGCCCGCGGCGCGGAAGCGCACCGTCAAGACGTCGTGCCATTGGTGCTCGACCCGGCTCAACAAGAGCGCGCCGGTGTCGCTCACGTCCTGCAGGATCCCGGCGTGTCCCTTCTCGTGCGGCGTGTCGAGCTCCACCGGGATGCCCACGTCGATCCGCGGGCTGCTCCGTCGTTCCATGATCCCCCCTACGGCATCACCATCGAGCAGTCGACCGGCTCCATCGCGGCGACCCACGCTCGAATCAGCTCCGCGCCGCGCGCGTGCTGCAGCGAGCGGCCCAGGAGCGGCATCATCGCGCCGACCTCCGTCGTCTCGATCCGGAAGACCATGATCGACTGGTCGGGGCTCCCCGGGACGAGGTCCCAGGTGAGCCCGCCGGTGCCCGAGCCGGCGCTGCCCGGGCGCTTGCACACGCCGAGGTTGAACGCCTCGGCGTTGTCGTGGTTGAGGAACAGCTGCGTCGTCACGCCCTGCGTCCCGAGCGGCGAGTGGCAGTGCGCGCAATTGACGTCGAGGTAGCTCCGCGCCGCGAAGTCGAGGTCTTCGGGCGGGACCGCCGACAGGCCGCCCGTCTCCACCGCGGTGAAGTCGTACGCGCGCGGGATCTCCGAGGCCGCGGGCAGCCCGGTGAGCATCCCCAGGCTCGCGAGGTGCTCGAGCTGGTTCACCGGGCCCGCGCCGTAGTCGAGATCGCGGTTGAGGTGCCGCGCGGCCGGGCCGATCGGGCCGGTCGCCGCGGTGCCGCCGACGCCGACGTTGCGCTCGTGGCAGCTGCGGCACTGGTTGCGCTGCGGGACCAGGTAGCTCGCGGTCTGGGTCGCGCCGGACTCGTCGACGAACGAGATCGAGCGCGTCTGCCCGCCGGGCTCCAGGACCGCGTCCGTCTGGGCCTCGTTCCAGACGTAGGGCCACGCGGACCAGCCCTCGTCGGTCCGCACCAGCAGCCGCGTCTCGATCAGCGTGAGCGCCTGGTCCGGCTGCCGGAAGTCCGCGGGGAAGTAGAACGTCTTGACGATCGCGGTGCCGACGGGGAAGTCGAAGGGCTCGCTCGGGTCGTAGGTGGCGCTCTGTCCATCGGGGAAGTAGATCGCGCGCGACTTGAGCGCGTAGTCGGTGAAGAGCGGCGTGTTGAGGTCGTAGGGGACGACCCGCTCGTTGTAGCGGATCGCCTGCGCCTCCCCGTCCCACTCGAGCAGGCGCAGGGCGCTGAGCTGGTCCGGCGGGGGACCGGTCGTGGGGACCACCGGCGGGCCGTCGAGGCCGCCTCCCCCGCCCTCGCACGCGCAGAGCAGGAGCGCCCCCAAGATCGCGCGCCTCACGGGAGGATCACCTCCTGTACCGGACCGCCCTCCAGCGACGTGCAGTCGAACGGCGCGAACGGCGCCGTCGGCAGGATGAGGATCGGCGAGCCGATCGCGGCCATCTGCGTCGGCACGTCGAGGCTCGCGAAGCCGGTCCCGCCGGTGTTGCCGCCCGCGCAGATGTGGTTGTCGTTGCTGTTCATCGCCGGGTCGGTCGCGCTGAACATCGACTCGCCGATCGTGTCGTAGAGGACCGAGGAGACCGGCGCGCCCATGAACGCCGCGACGAGGAGCACGCCGAACTCGCGGCTCGAGTCGGGCATCGTGCCGCCGCCCGTGTGCGTGTTGCCCGAGATCACGATGTTCTCCGTTCGGAAGTTCATGATCGTCCCCGGCGTGGCGCCCGCGGGCAGCCCGAGGTCGTCGATGTCGCCGACCACCTCGGCCGTCGGGACCTCCCACACCGCCGGGTCCTCGTCGACCACGAGGCCGCTGAGGATCGCGATGTCCCCGGTCTGGTTGTTCGCGTAGGTGTTGCCGGTGATCTCGACGCGCCGCGACGCCATCGCGAACGTGCCGGTGCCGGCGGGGATGACCGCCACGGTGCCGCCCGGCGCGAAGTTCGGGTGGTTGTTGCCGAGGATCATGTTGTCGCGCAGGCGCACGTCGCGGCCGATCACCGGGTTGCCGGGGAGGTCGAACACCACGATGCCGGCCGTGTTGTTCTCGGCGAGGTTGCCGTACACGTCGGCGTACTGCGTGTTCTCGATCTCGAGGCCCGCGACGTTCCCGCGCACGACGTTGTTGCGCACGATGACGTTGATGCACTGGCCGACGTAGAGGCCGGCGTCGCTCGCGCGCTCGGCGATGCTGTCCTCGACGAGCACGTTCTCGGAGCGCACCGGGTAGATGCCGTAGGCGCCGTTCGTCGAGTCGCCCTCGTTCGTCCACGTCGCGCGGATGCGCCGGTACGTGACTCCGTCGCTGGTCTCGACGCGGATGCCGTCCTTCTTCGCGTCGAGGATGGTGAGGTCCTGCACCAGGAAGCCGTCCGACACCGCGTCGATGCCGTTGATCTGCGAGGTCGCGGTCCCGAACGACAGCGTGGTGTCGTCCATCCCCTGGCCGGTGATCGTGATCCGGTTCGCTCGGATCGTGACCTGGTTGTCGAGCACGTAGGTGCCGGTCCCGAGGATCACCGCGGTGTCCTCCTCGAGCACGTTCACCGCGTCGAAGAGCCCGGCGGCGTCGCCGCTGGTGACGAGCACGCAGTTCGCGCGGTCGGGGAAGTCGTCGCACTGGACGTTCGGGAAGCTCGGATCTGCCTCCTCGCCACAGCCCGCCAGCCAAAGAATCGAGAGCAGCAACCAAGTCTTTCGCATCATCCGTCCTCTGTTCGCCCCAGGCGGCGGAGAACATATACCAGTCGCCCCGCGGCCACCACGCAGCGGCTACTCTAGACGCGATGTGCGACACGCTGGTCGCCCTCGGCGCCGCGACCGCCGACGGCGCCACCCTCTTCGCCAAGAACAGCGACCGCCACCCGAACGAGGCGCAGGCGGTCGTGCGCCTCGCCGCAGCCGAGCACCCCGCCGGCGTGACGGTGCGCTGCACCTACGTCGAGGTCCCGCAGGCCGGGCGCACGCACGCGGTGATCCTGAGCAAGCCGTTCTGGATGTGGGGCGCCGAGATGGGCGTGAACGAGCACGGCGTCGCGATCGGGAACGAGGCGGTGTTCACGCGGCGCGTGATGAAGCGCGGGGCCGCGCTCCTCGGGATGGACCTCTTGCGCCTCGGGCTCGAGCGCGCGGCCAGCGCGGACGAGGCGCTCGACGTGATCACCGCGCTCCTGGAGGCGCACGGACAGGGCGGCGAGGCCGGCTACGACGGCTCGCTCCGCTACGACAACGCGTTCCTCATCGCCGACGCGAGGGGCGCGTGGGCCCTCGAGACCTCCGGCCGCGCGTGGGTCGCCGAGCGCGTGGTCGGAACGCGCAGCATCTCGAACGCGCTGACGACCCACGGCACGGGCGATCGCTCGGGCGGCGTCGAGCCGGGCACCGACTTCGCGGCGAGCGAGAGCGATCGGCTCTACACGCACTTCGCGGCGGGCCGTCCGCGGCAGGCGCGCTCGGCGTGCTTCCTCCAGGAGATGCAAGGCGTCTTGCGACCTTCGATGCTGATGGCGTTCCTGCGGAGCCACGCCGAGCCGCCCGACCGCTTCGACCCGGCGCGCGGGCTCACCGGCGCCGACGTGTGCATGCACGCGGGGTTCGGGCCGATCCGCATCTCGCACACCACGGGCTCGCTGGTCGCGCGCCTCGCGCCCGAGGGACCGCGCGTGTGGGTCACGGGGACCTCGACCCCGTGCACCGGGATCTTCAAGCCCGTCGCGTTCGAGGGCCCGTGGCCCGCGGGGCTCGAGCCGACCGGCGAGCCCGATCCGCGCACCCTCTTCTGGCGCCACGAGGCGCTCGCCCGCGCGGTGCAGCGCGATCACGCGCGCCGGCTCGCGACCTACGCGGCGGAGCGCGACGCGCTCGAGGCCGCGCTGCTCGACGAGGCGCCGATGCGCGCGTTCGAGCGCGCCGACGAGGCGCTGCGCGGGTGGCGCGAGCGCGTGGGCGCGTCGCCGGTCCCCCCGCGGCGCCGCCTCTTCGATCTCGCGTGGCGGCGCTTCTCGCGCCGCGCTCACATGGCCGACGAGGTGTCGACGACCTGGATCCGGTGATGCACCGTGCTCCCCGCGACGCGGGTCGCGTACACCCAGTGCAAGACGAGGCGCGTGCCGAGGCGGTGCATCACGACGTCGCCCGCCGCGCGCTCGCCGGAGTCCATCGTCAGCGGGATCGCGCCGGTCTCGGTGCCGAGCCCGTTGAGGCGCAGGATCTCGAAGGTGAGCCCGGTGCTCGTCACGAAGAGATCCGCGCCGTCCCACGCGAGCCCGCGGGTCCCGTCGAAGGTCGAGGCGTCGATCGCGAGCGTGGTCGTCGCGGTCCAGCCGAGATCCCAGAGCCGCAGCGCGAGCGGCGAGCCGCCGGTCGTCACCGTGGCGTAGCCGAGGGTGCCGCGCGCCGTCAACGCGATTTGCTCGGCGGGGACGCGCAGATCGAGGTCCGGGCTCAGGAGCCCGGACGGACCGAGCTTGCGCGTGTGGAGGTAGTCGGGCCGCGCGCCGTCCGGGTCGTCGTGGCGGTAGAGGAACACCCAGGCGTCGTCGTTCCACACCACGCGCGGCGAGCTCCCGTACTGCGGCGCGGTCGCGGTGCTCACGACCTGCGCGTCGCGCAGCGTGCCGTCGGGCGCGACGATCCCGCCGAAGACCTGGCGCGTGCCCGCGGTCGAGACCCACGCGAGCCCGACCTCGCCCGTCGCGGGCCCGTAGACCGCGCGCGTGCTCGCGACGCGGTGATCGGAGGGATACGTCGTGAGCCGCGTCTCGGGCACGCGCATCGCGCCGCTCGCGTCGAAGCCCGCCACGTAGAGCTCCGAGAGGCAGCGGCTGCACGCCTCGGGCATCGGGTCGTGCCGCGGGTCGGACCAGAAGACGAGGAAGCGATCGCCGGCCCACGCGATCGCGACGCTGTCGGCGGGCCCGGGCGCGGTCGTGATCCGGATCGGCGTCGAGGACGGCGACCCGAGCGTCGCGGGCACCGTCACGAAGTACACCTCCCAGTTCTCCGAGCCCCCGAGCTGCTCCGCGTAGGCGAGCCCGATCGTGCCGGTGCACGGGTCGATCGCGACGTCGCCCGACTCGAACCAGTCGACGCCGTAGTCGCCGGTGGTCGGGAGCCGCACCCCGACGTCGGGCAGGGTCGGCGCGACGCACGCGCCGCCGCACCGGACCTGCTCGTCCGGGCACGCGCCGGGCGCGCCCGCGTCGGCCGCGGCCGCGTCGTCCGCGCCGGCGTCGTGGGCCCCCGCGTCGGTCGCGCCGCCGTCCGCGCGCTCCCCCGCGTCGGCGCCGCCGCCGTCCACGGCGTCGTCCACGCACATCCCCGCGCCCGTGCAGCGCTCGCCGGCCCCGCAAGGAGGATTGCAGGCCGACACGCACTCGCCGGCGAGGCACGTGAACCCGTCGCGGCACGCGGGCGCGCAGACGCCGCCGGCGTCGACGGAGCTCGAGGTCCCGCAGCTCGCGAGGAGGGTCGCGAGCGCGCTCACGAGGAGACGCTGCATGCCGCTGGTACGAGAGCATGGCGCCGGACCTTCCCCGGCGTGCCGTTCCTGCGTCGAGGTGCACATCGCCGTCGACGGCGGCGTCGGATCGGTTTATCAGGGGCATACCGTGCCGAGCTTCGCGTCCATCGACCTCGGGTCCAACGCCTCCCGCCTCCTCGTCGTCGACGCCGACGACGCCGAGAACGTCCGCAAGCAGGTGTCGCTGCGGCGGCCCGTGCGCCTGGGCCACCGCGTCTTCCTCACGGGGCGCCTCGACCCCGCCAAGATCGACCAGTGCGTCGAGGCCCTGCGCGAGTTCAAGCAGGAGCTCGACACGCGCGACCTCGCGGCGGTCCGCGCCGTCGTCACCGCGTCGGCGCGCGACGCGGTCAACTCCGAGGAGCTGATCCAGCGCGCCGCGAAGGAGGCCGGCATCCAGCTCGAGGCGATCAGCGGGACGGAGGAGGCGCGGCTCGTGAAGCTCGCGGTGCAGAGCCGGATGCGGCTCGGCGGCTACCGCTCGCTCCTCGTGGATCTCGGGGGCGGCTCGCTCGAGCTCTCCGAGGTCCACCACGACGAGGTGCGGTTCTCGAGCTCGCTCGAGATCGGCACGGTGCGCCTGCTCGAGTCGTTCCTCACGCCGGACGGTCCGGTGACGCCGCGCGAGGAGAAGCTCCTCAACGACTACATCGACCGCATGCTCGCGCCGGTCGAGGACCAGTTCCGCAAGCGCCGCTACGACATCGTCGCGGGGACCGGCGGGAACTTCGACTCGATCGCGCGCCTGTGCCCGGTGGCGGGCGCGTCGATGGAGACGATCCACGTGCCGTCGGCGCGCGCGCTGCTCGATCGCATGAAGAAGCTCACGCCGGTCGAGCGGCAGATGGCCTACGACCTCCGTGAGGATCGGGCCGACGTGATCGTGCCTGCGCTCTTCGTGCTCCTGCGCGTCGCGGATCTCGCGCGCACCGAGGAGATGGTGACCCCGGGCGTCGGCCTGAAGGAGGGCATCACCTGCGAGCTGATCGACAAGTACTACCGCGTCTGGGACTACGGCGTGGACGAGGCGACGATCGCGCGCGCCGCGATCCACCTCGGGCGCCGGTACCACTTCGACGAGCCGCACGCGACGCAGGTGGACCGGCTCGCCTGCGTGCTCTTCGATCGGCTCGCGCCGCTGCACGGGCTCGGCCCGCAGGATCGGCAGCTCCTGCGGGTCGCGGCGCTCCTCCACGACATCGGCGACTTCATCAGCTCGGCCGAGCACCACAAGCACGCGCAGTACATCATCGAGAACACGGACGTGATGGGCCTGAGCGTCGAGCAGCGCATGGTCGTGGCCTGCGTGGCCCGCTACCACCGCCGCGCGGTCCCGAGCCCCAAGCACACGCTCTTCAAGAAGCTCGCCCCCGCCGACCGCCGACGCGTCAAGAAGCTCTCCTCGCTCCTCCGGATCGCGGACGCGCTGGATCGGGGCCATCGGAGCAAGGTTCGGCACCTCGACATCGACGCCGGCCCCGGCGTGGTGGCGATCAAGCCGCACGGCGCGGGGGACCTCGCGCTCGAGGTGTGGACCGCGCGACGCAAGGCCGAGCTCTTCGAAGAGACCTTCGCCGTCACGCTGAAGTTCGAGCTCGGCGAGAGCCGCGGGCCGGCCGAGCCGGTGGAGCCGATCGAGCCGCCGCTCTGAGGCGCTGGGGCGCTGCCGCGGGCGCAGGCGCGGAGGAGTGGGACGGCCGATCGCCCGCCTGCTGCGTGCTCCCGCCTCCTGTCGGGCGGTGCCGATCAGGGTGGCGGTCACAGCGCACCGTGAAGACGGCTTGCGATGCTACGATGCGATGGCGTACAGGGTCACTGCCGCGAAGCGGCTTGGTCCTGCACGAGAACGCGACGAGGCGCTCGGCAGGCCGCTACTCGCGAGTGACCGAGACCGAGCCGAGGACGGCTTGACCGCCGAGGCGCGACGGGTCGGCCAGCTCGAAGCGCAGCGTGTCGAGGTTCGCGACGTCGATCACCGCGATCACGGCCGGGGTCGCGTCCTCGTAGTGCGGCTCGATGCCATCCCAGTCGATCGCGAGCACGCCCGTGGAGCCGTCGGTCGAGAAGCCGTGCAGCGCGACGTCGTTCGTCTGTCCATCGAAGACGGCGTAGGCGACGATCTGGCGCTGCCAGTCGATCTCCGGGAAGCCCGAGATGGAGGCCTCTGCCGAGAAGGCGGTCCACGCATCTGCCCCGCCGGCCATCGCGTCGAAGACCCCCACGCGGAAGCCGCGCCCCGGATACCCGGGCGTCTCGACGCGGGTCGGCGAAGGCAGGCGCTCGAGGACGCGCATCGGGATGAGCTGTGCGGCGCTGTGTCGGACCCGCTGGTCGGTGTCGGACCCCAGGGTCGCGGTGTCTCCCGCGGCGGTGTCTCCGCCGGTGGTGGGATCGGAGCCCGCCGGGTCGGACGACGGCCCGCCGCAGGCGGCGGCGAGGACGAGCAGCGAGGGGGCCAAGAAGCGAACGAGTGCCACGAGTGTCTCCTTATGGGCTCTTCTGGACGGGCAACATGACACGGCGCGCCGGGCAGGCTTGGCGCCCTTGCAGCGATCCACGCCGGGCCGCCGCCGCTGCGCGACGACGGGCGCCGGCGCCGAGCCGCGGCCGGCCCGTCAAGTAGGGTTGCGTGTTGCTCGAGCCAGGCACCATCGCGGGGTGAGGCGTTGACGGCGGCGGACGCCGCGCGCACGCTCCCGGGCAGCATGTCCCCTCGCCGGTGCGCCCGCGCCGTCCTCGTGCTCGCGGCGGCGGCGGCCGCGTGCGGAGCGCCCGCCCCCACGGAGGTGTGCCCGCCGCCCACGCCGCCGGCGGACGACCCGCACCGCCCGGTGCACCACTTCGCGCCCGCGCAGGGCTGGCTGAACGACCCCAACGGGCTCGTGTACTTCGCGGGCGAGTACCACCTCTTCTACCAGCACAACCCGGACACCGTGACCTGGGGGAACATCCACTGGGGCCACGCCGTCTCGACGGACCTGGTCCGCTGGCGACACCTGCCGCTCGCGCTCGCGCCCGACCCGACGCGCGGGATGCCGTTCTCCGGCAGCGCGGTCGTCGACGCGGACGACACCAGCGGCCTGTGCGGCGGCGCGCCCTGCATGGTCGCGATCTTCACCCACGCCGGCGGGGAGGACGGGCTCCAGAAGCAGAGCCTGGCGTTCAGTCGCGACGGGCAGTCGCTCACCCTCGACGAGGAGAGCCCCGTGCTCGTCCGCGCCGATCTGCCGGACTTCCGAGACCCCAAGGTGTTCTGGCACGCGCCGACCGCGCGGTGGGTCATGATCGTGGCCGCGGGCCAGCGGGCGCTCCTCTTCGGATCGACCGACCTCCGCGCCTGGGAGGAGCTCGGCGCGTTCGGGCCGATCGCCGAGATCGCGCCCGGGACCTGGGAGTGTCCCGAGCTCCTCTCGCTGGCCGACGAGGCCGGGGAGGAGCGGTGGCTGCTCAAGGT
>JAYRVK010000467.1:0-10436 GCA_041918555.1 Sandaracinaceae bacterium | reverse complement strand
TCGCGCTCACGCCGTCACCTCCTCGGGCGGCCACGTGGTCTGCTCGGGGTGCCGCAGGTGCCACGGCGTCAGCCGCTGCACGCGCTCGCGGAGGGCGCTCACGCTCACGCGGCCGTCGCGGAGGTCGCGGAGCGCGGCGCGGACCCGTGCGCGCTGGCGCGCCTCCCAGGGGTGGGCGCGGTAGCGGCGCGGGTGGAGCGCGAGCAGCGCGAGGAGGTCGCGCTCGATCTGCGAGCGCTCGGCGTCCGTCGCGTCAACGTGTCGTGCGCATGTGCGGGTGTGCTGGGGGTGCATGATGCCTCGGTATCCGAGGCCCGTGGCGCGCTCCGTCGATCCCGCGTAGGCTCATGGTGTCTGCTCGACACCATCGGCCCGGGGCGGTCGCGCGCCACGGGCCGATCTACTTCGCCCGGGTGGGCTCGTCGCCGAGCAGCCGGGCGAGCTCACTGCGCGGGATGCGGATGGAGCGGCCGATGCGCACGTGGCGGATCTCGCCGCGCTCGACGCCGCGATAGATCGTGCGGACGCAGACGCCGATGCGCTTGGCCGCGGCGGTCGCCGTCACGGTCTGCGGCTCGGCGATGGTGGAGTCGGACATACCCGGTCTGTACCGGGTACGACCCGAGGTCACACGGTATGCGACCTGTCACGCCTCGTGGTGCGGAGGACGCCTTCGGGGATCTCGGTGACGGCTGCGACGACGAGGAGCGCGATCTGATACATGCGACTCCGGCTGAGGGGCGAGTACTTCGGCGAGTCCCTCTCGGGCTCGTCGGGGCATGCCTCGTCGCACCAGGCGCGCTCTTGCGCATCGACGGCCGCGGCGCGGTTGATCGCGTCCCGCAGTACCTCGACGCGGGCGCGCTCGCCATAGATGCGGACGCCCGTCGAGGCGGGCCAGAAACCGAGCGGGCCGATCACGTCGTCGCGGCCGTGCGCGAGCGCGGCCGCCCGACAAGCTCCCGCGGCGCGGACGAGCGCTCGATCGACCATGGCCTCGTGGGCGCCGTTCTCCGCGGCGGCGAGGGCCGCGCGAACCGCATCGATCGCCGCCACCGCCGCTGCCCGGTCGGTTTCCGTGGGGGGGGGTGCGCCATCGCCCACGTGCCAGTGGAGCGATCCGTCTGCGCACTCCCGGAGCTCGCGGGCGCCCTGGCGCTCCCGATCCCGCCAGAGGACGCGCGCCTCCGTTGCCGTCCCCGCACGCCCTGGCCGGAGCGCGTCGAGCCATCCGCGCAGGAGCCGCCCCTCGACGTCGCGAGCCGCGCGAGCGCCTCGACGGCCCGGCGTCGCGAGCTCGACAGCGCCGCGCTCGAGATGCCAGACGAGGAGCTCCGCCATCTCCTCGGCGTCGAGCATAGGTTCGCGCCGCCGCGGCGCGTACGTGGTGGCGATCCACGCGGCGACCTCGGGTGACAGGTCGCATACCGGGCCGCCCGTGGTCGGTGCCGTCAGGCTATTTCGGTCATGAGCGGTCACCACGGATACTCTAGCGGCGCTGTCGTAGTGGTCCACCCCGACGAGCTCCGCGCCCTCGTGCGCGATGCGGTGCGCGAAGCCATCGCCGATCGGCCGGCGGCCACGAGCGCCGCGGAGTGGCTCGACACCGCGAGCGCGGCGGCGCTCCTCGGCGTGAACCCGAGGACGATCACGAAGCGCGCGGCGGCCGGCGAGATCCCCGCGTCGCGGATCGGGAAGCTGTGGCGGTTCCGCCGGAGCGACCTCGAACGGTTGCTCGTCGGGAGCGACGAGGGCCGCGCCGGTTGACGCCTTCGATAAGTCGACGTACAAGAATGGAGCCGTCATGGGTAGGCCCAAGATCGACAACCCCCGGAGCGCGCGCGTGCTCATGCGCGCGCTCCCCGAGGAGCTCGAGCGATGGCGCCGTGAGGCGCGCCGCGCGGGCCTGTCTCTCTCGTCCTGGCTCCGCTCACTCGCGAACGCGGCGAGCGACAAGTCGAAGAAGGGTGGGAAGCCGTGAGCCGTCCGCGCGAGAAGGGGACCGTCTACCAGCGCGGGCGCGTCTACTGGCTCGACTACCGGGTCAACGGTCGGCGGATCCAAGAGAGCGCGGGGACCGGCGACGAGCGGGCCGCGCGCGCGCTCCTCGCCCAACGTCGGCGCGAGATCCGCGACGGCACGTGGACCAGTCCCGAGGCCCGCGGCGGCCGGCGCGAGCTCACGGTCGAGCGCTACGCGGAGACCTGGATCGAGCGGCGCGAGGCCGGCGGGGTCGTGAACTGGCGCGACGAGCAGGCGTGGATCGGGAAGTGGCTCCTCCCCGCCTACGGCTCACGCCGGCTCCGCGACGTGACGCGCGACGACGTGCGCGAGCTCGTCGCCGCGTTGCAGCGGACGCCGAGCGAGGCAACGGGCCGGCCCTACGCCGCACGGACCGTGTTGCACGCCTACAACACCGTCCGCCTCATGTTCTCGGACGCCGAAGCCGAGGGCCTCATCGACAAGACGCCGTGCACGCTGCGCAAGCGTCGCGGCGAGCTCCCGGCGCGCCGCGACGCGGATCCCGAGTGGCGCGCGGGCGCCGTGTTCGGCCGCGAGGAGATCGAGGCGCTCATCTCCGACGTGCGCGTCCCGTGGGATCGGCGCGTCTACTACGCCCTCGGCGCGCTCGCGGGCCTCCGGGCGCAGGAGATCCAGGGGCGCCGCTGGCGCGACCTCGACACGTCCGCGCAGCCGCTCGGGCGGCTCCTCGTCCACAGCCAGGCCGAGGGCGAAGAGGAGCGCGAGACGAAGACCGGCGACGTGCGCGCGGTCCCCGTCCACCCGACGCTGGCGGCGATCCTCGCGGAGTGGAAGCTGGGCGGGTTCCCGATGCTCTTCGGGCGCCCTCCCCTCCCCGATGACTTCATCGTGCCGAGCCGGCGCGGGATCGGGATCGCCCGGACGAAGACGATGCTCGTGCGAACGAAGCGCGACCTCGACCGGCTCGGGCTCCGAACCAAGGGCCGCGGCCGGCATGCGCTCCGGGCGACGTTCCTGACGCTGCTCGAGGCGAGCGGCGCGAACATGACGATCGCGGCGAAGGCGACGCACCGGACCCCGGTGGTCTCGGGCGCCCTCGCGGGCTACCTCCGCGCCGGCTGGTCCGATCTCTGCGCCGAGGTCGCGAAGCTGCCGATCGAGCGCCGACGCGAGGCCGTGGTCGTCCCGATCCGGCGGGCCGTCGGGGCCGGCGCCGATGGTGACAATCGTGGTGACAGTCCGCTCGGCAGCGGGGCGACGGAAGTAGTTCGGCCCACGATCCTGGGGGGATCGTGGGCCTTCGAGAATCGGGGCGACTGGATTCGAACCAGCGACCCCCACACCCCCAGTATGGTGCGCTAACCAGGCTGCGCTACGCCCCGGGTCGGCCCTCCCAGCGGGAGAACCGGGCGCGAGCGTAGCTGCAATTGCGGGCGCCGCAAGTCATCGGGGGCGGTTGCGCGGCGTGCTGCTCGGGACCGGAACCGCGCGATGGATCGTGACCTCGGAGGGCGCCTCATCCTGTGCGCGCGCGGCGTCCTCGAAGCGGTCGAGCTCGGCGAGCAAGCCCACGAGCTGCTCGCGCACGCCGAGGAGCGCGCCGCGCAGCTCGACCTCGCGGCTCGCCTCCTCCGGCAGGTCCGCGCCGACGCGGTGCTCGCCGAGCTCCCGCATGCGCTTCTTCGCCCCCGAGATCGTGTAGCGCTCGTCGTGGAGCAGCTGCTTGATGCGCATCGCGAGCTCGACGTCGCGACGGCGGTACTGGCGGTGCGAGCCGCGCGTCTTCATCGGCTTGAGCACGCCGAACTCGCGCTCCCAGTACCGCAGCACGTGCGGCTTCACCCCGACGATCTCCGCGACCTCGCCGATGCGGAAGAAGAGCTTGTCGGGCAGAGGTCGCGGCGACACGGAGACGGATGGATATCACACCACGCGCGCGCGCGAGCGGGTCCGCGTCGCGTCAGTCCGCCGCGCTCGCGCGCGGTCGCGCGAGCCTCGCCTCGGCCTCGTCGTCCGCCGCCGTGCGGTGCGGGTTCAGGATCCCCTTGAGCACCTGGCTCGGCTTGAAGGTGAGCACGCGACGAGCGGAGATCGGGATGGGCGCGCCGGTCTGCGGGTTGCGACCGACCCGCTCCTTCTTCTCGCGCACGACGAAGTTACCGAAGCCGGAGATCTTGATCTTCTGGCCCGTGGCGAGGACCTCCTTCATCGTGTCGAACACCGCCTCGACGACCTCGGCGGCTTCCTTCTTCGAGAAGCCCCCGACCCTCTCGTAGACGCTGTCGACGATCTCGGCCTTGGTCATCGCGTCACCCTCCCGAGCCCCCCGAGGTAACCACGAAACCCTTGGGATCTCAAGCGCATGCGCCTACGCGCGGAGCTTCGCGTCGAACCGCTCGAGGGCCGCCCGGACGACGCGCTGGTGCGCCTGCTCGACGGTTCGATCGGTGAGGGTCGCCTCGGGATCGCGATACACCACCCGGAACGCCAGGCTCTTCTTGCCCGGATCGATCCCGGTGCCGTGGTACACGTCGAAGAGCTCGATCGCCTCGACCAGATCGACGCCCGCGCCCTCGAGGGCCGCCGCCACCGCCGAGGCCTCGACCGCGTCGTCGACGACGAGCGCGAGGTCGCGCGTCACGCTCGGGAACCGCGGGAGCGGCCGCGACTGCGGGACGCCGCGCGCTCCCGCGACCGCGAGCAGGCGATCCACGTCGAGCTCGCCGTAGACCACCCGCACGTCGAGGCCGACCTCGTCGCCCACGTCCGGGTGCAGCTCGCCGAGCACGCCCACCGCGGCGCCGTCGATCGTCAGCCGCGCGCGTCGCTTGGGATGGAGGTACGGCGCCTCCGCGTCCAAGGCGCCGGCGGCCGACGCGCCGAGCGGCGCGCCGAGCGTAGCCTCGACGAGGGAGCCGAGCAGGCCCTTGCCATCGTAGAAGTCGTAGGCCGCGTCCTCCGCGACGTGATCCACGCGGGGTCCCGCCAGCGCGATCGCGAGGTGCAACGGCTCGCGCGGCAGCGGCTGCCCCTCGGCCGGATGGTAGACGCGGGCCAGCTCGAAGAGCGTGACGGTGCCTGCCTGGTGCCGGCGCGCCCGCGCGATCGCGGAGAGGAGCCCCGGCAGGAGCGAGGTGCGCATGACGGTGCGCTCCTCGGAGATCGGGTTGGCGAGCACCACGACACCGGTCGAGACACGCGCTCGGTCGAGCTCACCCCGAGATACGAAAGCGAAGTTGACGGCCTCGAGCAGCCCGAGATCCGCCGCGGCCTCGCGGAGGCGGCGGGCGAGCCGCAGGCGCGGATCGAGGCCGCGACCGGACGGAAGGATGCGCGGCAGCGCGGTCGGGATCGCGTCGTAGCCTACGACGCGCGCGACCTCCTCGACGAGGTCCTCGGGACGTGAGAGATCCGGCCGCCACGTCGGCGCGTTCACGCGCCACCCGCTCTTCTCCGCCGGCGAGATCGCGCAGCCGAGCGCTTCGAGCGCGTGGCGCGTACGCCGCTCCTCGACCTCGGCCCCGGTGAGCCTCCCGACGTGCGACGGATCGAACGCGATCGCACGCGGCGCGACGGGCGTGGGGTACACGTCGCGCGCGATCGGAGAGGCGGCCCCGCTCGCGAGCGTGCAGATCAAGCTCACCGCGCGGCGCATGGCCCAGGCCGCGCCGTTCGGATCGACGCCGCGCTCGAAGCGGTGGCTCGACTCGGTGTGGAGCCCGAGCCGCCGCGAGGTGCGCCGGATGCCGCGCGGCTCGAAGTAGGCGACCTCGATCAACACGTCCCGCGTGCTCGGACCGATCTCGCTGTCGCGGCCGCCCATCACGCCGGCCACCGCGACCGGACCGCCGCCGTCGCAGATGAGGAGATCGTCGGCGGCGAACGCGCGCGCCTGCCCGTCGAGCGTGGCCATGACCTCGCCCTCGCGCGCGGTGCGCACGACGATCTCGGGCCCGCGCAGCTTCGCGAGATCGAAGGCGTGGATCGGGTGGCCGAGCTCGAGCAGGACGAGGTTGGTCACGTCCACGACCGCGTCGATCGGGCGCACGCCGAGGCAGTGCAGACGGTAGCGCAGCCAGAACGGCGAGGGCCCGATCGAGACGCCCTGCACGACGCCCCCGACGTAGCGCGGGCAGCGCGTGGGATCCTCGACGCGGATCGGGACCAGCGCGGGCACCCCCCCCGCGCCTCGACGAGGGTCAGCGTGTCGACCGGCTGGGCTTGGTCCTCGAGGATCGCGAGCTCGTCGGGCGTGTCCACCCGCTCCACGCCCGAGACCACGCGCGGCGGCGCGCCGGGCGAGGGCATGCGGAACGGCACGTCGAACGCGAGCGCGACCTCGCGCGCGAGGCCGACGTGCCCGAGGCAGTCGGGCCGGTTCGGGGTGAGGCTGATCGAGAGCACGTGATCGACGAGCGCGAGCGCGTCGGCAGCGGGCTGGCCGGGCCGACCCGGATCGCCCCCGCCGAGCACGAGGATCCCGCTCGTCCCGTCGCCGATCCCGAGCTCTGTCTCCGAGCAGAGCATGCCGCTCGAGGCGACGCCGCCGACCTCGCGCTCCGCGATCGCGAAGCCCCCGGGGAGCACCGCGCCGGGCTTCGCGAGGACGACTCGACCACCGACCGCGGGGACGTTCGGAGCACCGCAAATCACCTTGCGTTCGCCCTCCCCGTCGAAGACGGTGACGAGGGTGAGCTTGTCCTTGCCCGAGACGGCCTCCTTGGCGCGGACCTCGGCGATCACGACGTGATCGAGCCCTGCGCCGCGCTCCTCGACGTCCTCGACCTCGATGCCGAGGCGGGTGAGCGCCGCCGCCACGTCGCGCGCGCTCGCGTCGACGCCGCTGAGCTCGGTCAACCAACGATGGGAAGCCTTCATGGTGTCCTCGTCCTACGCTCAGAGCCGCGACAGGAAGCGCGCGTCGTTCTCGTAGAGGAGCCGGATGTTGGAGATGCCGTGGCGCAGCATCGAGATCCGATCGATGCCCATGCCGAAGGCGAAGCCCGTCCAGCGGGTCGGATCGATCCCGACCGCCTCGAGCACGACCGGGTGGATCATCCCGCAGCCGAGGATCTCCATCCAGCCGGTGCCCTTGCACACGCGACAAGCTCGCGTGCGATCTGTGTTCCCGGTCCACGGCTCGCAGAACACGCAGCCCATGTCGAGCTCGCCGCCCGGCTCGACGAACGGGAAGTAGCTCGGCCGGATGCGGACCGGCACCGCGTCGCCGAACAGGCGGCGCACGAACGCGGTGAGCACGCCCTTGAGGTGCGCAAAGGTGAGGCCCTCGTCGACCGCGAAGCCGTCGATCTGCGCGAACATCGGCGAGTGCGTCGCGTCGTCGTCGCGCCGATACACGGCGCCCGGGCAGATCACCGCCATCGGCGGCTCGCGCTTCAGCATCTGGTGGATCTGCACGGTCGTGGTGTGCGTGCGCAGCACCACGTCGCGCGCCCCGCCGGGCCGCTCGACGAAGAAGCTGTCCTGCATGTCGGTCGCCGGGTGATCCGGCGGGAAACCGAGGCGATCGAAGCAATTCGCCGCGAAGTCGATCTCGGGCGCGTCCTCCACGTCGAACCCGAGCGCGAGGAACACGTCGACGAGCTGGTGGATGGTCCGGGTCAGCGGGTGGAGACGGCCGCGCCGCGCGTGCCGACCGGGGAGCGTCGGATCGAGCGCGACGCCGGTGAGCTCGGCCTCGCGGGCCGCGCGCGCCAGTCCCTTCAGCGCCGCGTCGAACGCGGCCTCGATCTCGGCCTTCAGCGCGTTGGCCCGCTGCCCGAGCTCGCGGCGACGATCGCCCGGGAGGTCGCGCATCAGCTTCATCAGCTTCGTCAGCTGCCCGTTGGGCCCGACGAGCCGCGCGTTCGCCTCGCGGAGCGACTGCTCGCTCGTGCGGCCGACGAACGCGTCCTTCGAGGCCTCCGCGACCTCCCGCAACCCTCGTTCGAACTGTTCGAGCGCGTCGCTCATCGATCCTCCAAGCCGATACGAAGCGAGCCCGCAGCGATCGTGTCGCGGCGGGCTCGTAGGAGATCAGATCGTCCTCTCGGGTCGGTCCGACCCTAGCGCGCCGCGTCCACCACGGCCTTGAAGCCACCCGGATCACGCACGGCGAGGTCCGCGAGGATCTTGCGATCGAGCTCGATCTCCGCGGTCTTGAGGTGGTTCATGAGCTTGCTGTAGCTGAGCCCGAGCTCCCGGGCCGCCGCGTTGATGCGCACGATCCACAGGCGGCGGAAGTCCCGCTTCTTGCGCCGACGACCGCGGTAGGCCTCGCGCCAGGCGTGACGCACCTGCTCGACGGCGTCACCGAAGATCCGGCTGCGCTGGCCGTAGAAGCCGCGCGCGTGCTTGAGCACGCGGTTGCGGCGCCGACGCGCCTTGAACCCACGCTTTGCCCTCGGCATCGCTCAGCCTCCCACCGCGAGCAGACGAAGCATCTTCTTCTCGTCCGCGTGCTTGACCATGTCGTTCTTGCGCAGGCGGCGCAGGCGGCGACGGTTCTTCCCGGTCATCCGGTGGGCCTTGCCCGCCTTGCCGCGGCGGACCTTCCCGCTCCCGGTCAGGCGGATGCGCTTCTTCGCGCCGCTGTGGGTCTTCATACTCGGCATGCTGCTCTCCCGTTTGGTTGCCGGTCGATCTCACCGGCGCGTGGAACCAGCGCGCACGCGGCGCCACGCGGGGGGCCGTGTCATGGCAGGGCGCGAAGGGCGCGTCAAGTCGCGCGAGGCTCAGGCCTCGGCGACCGCGTCGTCCTCGTCCTCGCCGCCTTCGTCGTCGCCGTCCTCGTCGAGATCCTCGTCGTCGTCGAGATCGTCGTCGTCGTCGTCGTCGTCGTCATCGTCTTCGTACTCGTCGCCGAACGCTTCCTCGTCGCCCGCGAGGTCCTCGTCAGGCCGCTGCGGGCGGGTCTCCTCGCGCCGGAGCGCGAGCTTGGCCGCGTGCGCGGCCTGCGCCGCGACCCGCGCGCGGATCTCCTGCTTGGGGGCGATGATGCACGTCATCGTGCGCCCCTCCATCCGGGCCGACTGCTCCATGACGCCGACGTCGGCGCAGAGCTCCATCACGTGATCGAGCTGGCGACGCGCCGTCTCCGGGTGCGTGATCTCGCGGCCGCGGAAGCGGCACGTGATCTTGACCTTGTTCCCCTCCTCGAGGAACCGGCGCGCGTGCTTGACCTTGAACTCGAGGTCGTGGTCGTCGGTCTTGGGGCGGAGCTTGACCTCCTTGAGCTCGACCTGGACCTGAGCCTTGCGCGCCTGGCGCTTCTTCTTGGACTCCTCGTACTTGTACTTGCCGAAGTCCATCACCTTGCACACGGGCGGCTGTGCCTTCGGATTCACCTCGACGAGGTCGAGGTTCTTCTCCCGTGCAAGACGCTTTGCGTCGGAGGTCGACATGATCCCGAGCATGCCGCCGTCCGGCCCGATGACGCGGACCTCCGGAACCCGAATACGGTCGTTGGTGCGCGGCCCCGAGAACTGGTGACGACGCACGTCGAATCGACGCCTGCCGATAGCTACCTACCTCCGGCTGGAAGGGGGATCCCCTTCGCTGGGATGAGCATGATGGAGTGCCGCGACAGCGAGCACAAGGAGCCGTTTTTTCTGAGTCCGACTAGGCACGGGCGGGATTGAACCGCCGACCCCTACCGTGTCAAGGTAGTGCTCTCCCACTGAGCTACGTGCCTGGGCGAAAAGAGGGACGGGGCTTACCGCCGGGCTACGGCCGTGTCAACCTCCGCGCTCACCCCCGAGCTCAAACGTGCCCGTCACCTTCCGCGACATCCTCACCGCGTGGCCGATCGTCCACCGTTGGCTCCCGCGCACGCCACTCTACCGCTACAGCCTCCTCAGCGCGCGGCTCGGCTTCGATGCGTTCGTGAAGCACGAGAACCACCTGCCGATCGGCGCGTTCAAGGTCCGCGGCGGCGTCAACCTGCTCGCCAACCTCTCCGACCGCCAGCGCTCGCACGGGGTAGTCACCGCGACCCGCGGGAACCACGGGCTCTCGCTCGCGTGGGCGGCCAAGACGTTCGGCTCGCGCGCGGTGATCTACGTCCCGAAGGCCAACAACCCCGAGAAGAACGCGATCATGGAGGCCCTCGGCGGCGAGGTCGTGATCCACGGCCGCGACTTCGACGAGGCCCGCGTCGAGGCCGAGGCGCGCGCCGAGAACGAAGGGCTACGCTTCGCTCACCCCGCCAACGAGCCGCTCCTCATCGCGGGCGTCGGCACGTACGCGATGGAGGTCGCCGAGGACCTCCCCGACGCCGACGCGATCATCGTGCCCATCGGCGGCGGGAGCCTGATCAGCGGCACCGTGGTCGCGCTCCGCACGCTGCGACCCGACATCGAGATCATCGGCGTCCAGGCCGAGCGTGCTTGCGCGCTCGCCAAGAGCCTCGAGGCCGGACGGCTCGTCGAGATCGAGAACGCCGACACCTTCGC
>JAYRVK010000466.1:0-1762 GCA_041918555.1 Sandaracinaceae bacterium | reverse complement strand
TCACGCGATAGAGGTTCGCGGGGTTGCCGCCGCGCGTGTGCCGTCCGTAGCCGACGAGCTCCGAGAGGAGCGAGCTCGCCGACCGCGGGTAGCCCGTGCAGTCGATCGCCTCCGGCACGCACGCGCCCGCGTCGCAGCGCTCGCCCGCGCCGCACGCGCCGCAGCTCCCGCCGCAGCCGTCGCCGCCGCACGCGAGCCCGTCGCAGCTCGGCATGCAGTCGATCGCGCGCGCGCAGACGCAGTGGTCGGACGTGTGCCCGGTGTCCGCGCAGCCGAGCGCGGGCCGCGCGGCGTCGGCCGCGCACGCGCCCTCGACGTCCTCGGCGCTCTCGACGCAGACGAGCCCGGCGAGCGCGCACACCGCGGCGCAGCCGGAGCCGTCGCTGAACACGGCCTCGCAGCGATCGACCGAGGCACCGCAGAGCGCGTGCGCGGCCGCGATCGGCGCGCAGTCGATGGGCTCGGTGCCTGCGTCGACGGCGGCGGCGTCCGGTCGCGACGCGTCGAGCCCGGGCGGGACGGAGGCGTCTCCGGTCGCGGCCGCGTCGAGCGCTCCGGCGTCGGCGACCGCCGCGTCGTTGGGGGCGGCCGGGGCGCTCGCGTCGCACGCGACGAGCAGGACGAGGCCGAGGAGAGATGGACGAGGGAGGGTGCGATGCGGCATGCCGCCTCGTCTGCAGTGGTCGTGCCGGAGCGCGCCGGATCGCGGGCGAGCCCGAAAAACGGGCCTGGGAGGGGCGGGGGGAGCTCGCCGACCCCGCCGGAGTGACGGCCGCGCCGGACACCGATCGTCCGTCCAGGACTACAGCGCGCGCCGCGGCGGGATCGCCACCGTGGCGACGAGGACGCCGGCGGCGAGCGAGGTCGCGATGAGCAGCATGCGGAAGGCGAGCGTGAGGCCGCCCTCGACGTCGGCCTCGAGCATCGACGAGACGCTGAGGAAGCCCACGCTCCCAGGGACGAGCAGCAAGGTCCCCGGCGTGAGCAAGAGGAGCACCGGGCGATCGAAGCGGCGCGCGTAGAGGTGCGCGAAGAGGCCGACGAAGATCGCGCCCATCAGCGCGCCGAGCTCGGGACCGAGCCACTCGCGCCCGAGCCGCGCGGCGAGGATCGCGGTGTCCGCGCTCGCGAGGATCGCGGGCAGGTCGCGCGGCGCGGCGCGCAGCAGGACCGCGAACGCGAGCGCAGCCATCCCGTACGCGACGAAGGACAGCCACGACGGGGCGGGCGGCGCCGACGCGATCGCCTCGGCGCTCGGGAGCGCGGTCGCGAGCCGGTGCCCGAGCGCGGCGCCGAAGCCGAGCTGCACGAGCGTCGCGAGGCCGCCGACGAGGCGCGAGGTCCCCGAGACGACGTTCGCGCTCGCGAGCTCCATCGTCGCGACGGTCAGCGTGAAGCCGGGGAGCAGGACGATGAGGGCCGAGAGCACCAGCACCGAGGCGTCGACGGGGAGCCACGCCGCGGCGGCCTTCGCGGCGAAGCTCGCGAGGAGCGCGGCGAGCGCGGGGGCGATCCGACCGGCGTTCGGCACGCGCTCCGCGCCGAGGCGCAGCGCGCCGACGAGGACGCCGAGCGCGGCCGCGAGCGCGTGGTGGGGCCAGCTCCCGCCGTGGAGCGCGGCCGGCGCGGCCGACGCCAGCGCGTACGCCGCGAGGCCCAGCAGCGCGCCGTAGCGCGGCGGCCTCGACAACACGATTTGCACACGTTCACACGCCTCGGCCGCCGAGAGCTCGCGTCGCTCGACGCGGCCCACGATCCCGTG
>JAYRVK010000465.1:0-4529 GCA_041918555.1 Sandaracinaceae bacterium | reverse complement strand
TGGCGCGCGCGATCGTACGGTTCAGCGAGCAGCGCCGGATCGCGGCGGGCGCGGTCCGGCGCGCGACCCACGCGCCGGGGCGCGGCGTCACCGCGGTCACCGCCGCGGGCGAGGCCCTCGTCGTCGGCAACCGCGCGCTCCTCCTCGAGCAGGGCGTGAGCGTCGCGATGGCCGACGCGGACGCGACGCGCGCCGAGGAGCGGGGCCACACGGTGGTGTTCGTCGGGCTCGACGGGCGCGCGCGCGCGGTGATCAGCCTCCGCGACGAGGATCGCGTGGGCGCGCGCGCGGCGGTGCAGCGCCTGATGGACCTGGGGGTGGAGGTCGTCCTGATCAGCGGGGACCACCGCGCGACCGTCGAGGCGCTCGCGCGCCACCTCGACGTGACCCACGTGAAGGCGGAGCTCCTGCCCGAGGAGCGCGGCGCGGCGATCCGACACCTCCGGGAGGGCGCGGCGCTGGTCGCGGTGGTCGGGCGTCCCGGCTTCGACGACGGCGCGCTCGAGGCCGCCGACGTGCCGGTGGTCCTCGGCGCGGCGGGCGCCGGGGACGTGGAGCGAGGGGTCGCGCTCACCGGCGACGACCCGCGGGACGCGGCGGCCGCGCTCTGGCTCGCGCGCGCGGCGCACCGCGCGGTCCTGCGCGGCGTGCTCGTCGCGGCGGTCGGCGGCGGCTCGCTCCTCGTGCTCGCGGCCGTCGGGCTGGCCGTCCCCGCGGTGGCGGCGCTCGTGGCGCTCGGGATCGACGCCTACGCGGTGTCCAGCGCGGCGCGGCTGCTGCGTCGCATCGAGCTGCGGCTGCCCGCGCAGGGGTGAGTCAATACGCCGTCATCGGGCCCCACGTCGCGCGGCACTCGCCGCTCACGCGACCTGGAGGAATGCAAAAGTTGTTGTACCGGCCCGAGATCGCGCCCGGATCGATCTCGTGATAGAAGGTGTCCGCGGTCAGCGGCGGATCCCCGAGATCGCAGCGGATCGAGTGCGAGTGGCCGTTCGTCGTGCTCGTCCCGCCGGGGCAGCTGAACCACGCGTCGCCGACGATCGCGATGCTCGAGGGGCTCACGGCGTGCGAGTGACCGTCGCTCCCGTCCATCAGCGTGCGGCAGTTCGTGAGCGTGGTGCCGCAGGCGCCCGCGCAGATCCCGCCGCCGGGACCTCCCGTGACGCGATCGGCGAGCTGGCCGCCGAGCTCGCAGACCACCGCGTGCGTGTGCTCGCCGGGGCCGAAGCCCTCGTCGATCCGCTCGTCGCAGTCGTCGTCGCGCAGGTTCAGCACCTCCTCGGCGACGCACACGCCGGTGCCGACGCCCTCGACGCACACCTCCTCGCCCGGCGTCCCGCAATTCGTCGTGCACGTCGAGCAGAGCTCGGGCTGGACCACGCCGGCATCGCCGCCGGGGTCAGGGGGGGGGACGAGGATGCAGCCGATCCCGACCGAGCAGTAGTACCCCGCGGGGCAGCTCGCGTCGCGTGGGGTCCCGACGCACGCGCCCGCGCTGCACGCGCGGTCCGAGCATCCGTCGGTCGACGGAGGGCAGTCCGCGTCGCTCGCGCACTCGCGGGGGCACACCTCGGCGTCGCTCGGGCAGTCGACCGCGCCGCCGCGGATGCACACGCCGTCGTAGCAGAGGAGGCCCGGCTCGCAGGTCACGCGCCGGCAGGCCGCCTGGATCCTCACGATGCGCGAGGCGGCGGTCGTGATCTCGGTGAGCAGCTCGCCGCGCGCGACGAACGCGCCGCGGTCGAGGAGGTCGACGCGGAGGTGGCGGCGACCCACGGGCACCGTGAGCTCGGCGACCGGGGCGGGCTCGAGGAACCGATCGCCGAGCTCGACGACGTAGTCCGCGGTCTCCCCGTCGACGTCGACGTGGACCGCGTCGAACTCGAAGCCCGGCTGCACGTCGGTCAAGAGCTGCACCACGAGCGTGACCCGCGGGCCGAGGCCGCAGTCGCAGCTGGCGAGCAGGAGCGTGCTCGCGAGGAGACATCCGCGCACGCCCAGAGTGTACCGCCCCCTGCCGTTTTCTGGACGCGTCGCGCCGGCCCATGCGATCGCCCGGGGGGATGCCGCTCGTCGGACGGCGCTGGTGCTTCCTCGCGTGTCTCCTCGCGCTCGCCGGTTGCGACGCGCTGGAGGTGGCCCCGATCGAGCTCCGTCCGGCGCCCGCGTCGGAGGCGTCGGTGCCCTTGCCGCCGCCGCCCGTCGCGGCGCCGGCGCCGGCTCCTGCGCCGCCGCCCGGGCCCCCCCCGGTGCCCGCGCCGGACCCCGAGGAGGTCGCGCGCGCGCGCGCCGAGGCCGAGCGCCTCGAGTTCGAGCGCGAGTACCCGTGGCACGGGGTCGCGTACCACTTCCTGGCGCAGGTCTACGAGCGACCCGACGAGCGCAGCCGCGTCGTCGGCTACATGCGCCGCGGCGCGCAGTTCCGCGCGAAGTCGGGCGTGCGCGGCCACGGGTGCGCGCGCGGCTGGCACGGCGTGGCGGGGGGGGGCTTCGTGTGCCGCGGCGGCGGCTTCCAGCTCGGCGATCAGCCCCAGACGTTCGACCCGTCGCCCGTGCTCGCCGCGACCGACAACGCGCTGCCGTACGCCTACGCGTGGGTCGCGCGGGACGACGTGCCGCAGTACTGGCGGCTCCCCACGCGGGCCGAGGAAGAGGAGGCCCTGGCCTGGATCGCGCGCCAGCGGCGCGCCGAGGAGCGCGCGGCCGAGGCGGTGGCGAGCGCGCCTCTGGGCGAGCCCGCGCCGCAGCCGGACCTCGAGGCGCCTCCCGGCCTCGGCGACGCGGAGGCGGAGAACACCGAGCCGGAGGACGGTGGCGTCCCCGCGCAGGAGCCGAGCGCCACTCCGCAAGAAGACTTGCAGCCCTCGGTCCTGCGCTTGCGCATGCGGCGCGGCTTCTACGTCAGCATCGACCGCCTCGAGACGATCGAGGGCCGGCGCTTCTACCGCACGATCCGGGGCGCGTACGTGCCGGCCGACGCGGTGACCGCGAACCACCCGCCCGCCATGCGCGGCGTCGTGCTCGGCGGGCGCTGGCAGCTCCCCGTCGGGTTCGTGTACCGCGGCGGCGTGCGGAGCCTCTCCCGCGCGGCGGTCGGCGGCGCGCTCCGGCTCGAGGACGCGCTCGAGCCCTTCACGCCGATCCCGCTGACCGAGGAGGTGATCACCCGCCGCGGCCAGCGCTATCGGGTCGAGGACCGCGGTCGGATCGTGCGCGAGGACGCGATGCGGATCGCGCGGCCGATCGCGCGGCCCGCGAGCATCGGGGCGAGCGACCGCTGGATCCACGTCGACCTCGCGACGCAGGTCCTCGTCGCCTACGAGGGCGACCGGCCGGTGTTCGCGACGATGATCTCGAGCGGGCGCGAGGGCTTCGCGACGCCGGCCGGCACCTTCCGGATCCAGTCCAAGCACGTCTCGGCGACGATGGACGATCCGGAGGCCGGCGCGGAGGCCTACTCCATCGAGGACGTGCCGTGGACGATGTACTTCGAAGAGAGCTACGCGCTCCACGCGGCGTTCTGGCACGACCGCTTCGGGCGCCCGCGCAGCCACGGCTGCGTGAACCTCGCGCCGGCCGACGCGCGCTGGGTGTTCCAGTTCACCGGCCCCGAGCTGCCGCCCGGCTACCACGGGATGAGCGCGGGCCGCGGGACGCCCGGCACGTGGGTCCACATCACCGAGTGAGCCTCACTTCGGCGGTCGCTCGAGCGCGTCGACGCGATCCTCGAGCGAGGCGACGCGGCGCTCGATCTTCCGATCGCGGCCCGACGAGCCCTCGAGCCAGCGCACGACGAAGCGCTGCTGCTCGGCGAGCTCGAGGAGGCCGCGCTCGACTCCGTCGAGGCGCTCGTTGGTCGCGTCGATGCGCGAGCCGAGCGAATCGCGCACGTCGTCGATGCGCGCGCCCAGCGACTCGCGCGTCGTGCGGATCTCGTCCCGGATCTCCCGCAAGACCTGGAGGGTGAGGTCGTCGGCCATCATGGGCTCCCTTCGAAGGTACCGGCGGCGTACTGCGCGCGCCACACGGGTCATCGGTCGGGGCGGAGGCCGGTTGCGCCCGCTACCGCACGAAGATGCGGTCGTCGTCGGGGCGGATGTCGATGTGGAAGTGGTTGCGGTGACCCTCGTTGTAGTTCGGGGTCAGCACGGAATTGAAGCTGCGGCTCTCGACGAGGTCGCACGCGATGCGCTGGAGCGCGCGCGCCTTCGGGTCCTCGGGCTCGGGGGCCTCGCACGTCCGGTGGGCGGGCGTCTCGACGAAGTCCTGGATCACACTGAGCCGACCGCGGCGCGTCTCGAACGAGTAGATGTCGAGGGCCATGCCGAGGCGGTGGAAGCTCTGGTGCGGGCGCTCGCGGTGCGACGAGAGGATGGTGATCGCGCGCACGTCCTGGCGGCGCGCGATCTGCGCGAGCGTCGGCAGGCGCGCCGCCATCTCGCAGCTCACGATCACGGGCGAGTCGGGGCGCGTCGAGCGGAACGCGACGCCGCGCACCGGCCCCGTGATCTCGACGGCGGTCGGCACCG
>JAYRVK010000464.1:0-4241 GCA_041918555.1 Sandaracinaceae bacterium | reverse complement strand
CCCCCGCGCCGCACCCCCGCCCCCCCCCCTCCCCCGGCGCCCCCCCCACCGCCCCCGGCCGACCCCCCGCCCCCCCCCCCCCCCCCCGCCCGCCCGGCGCGGGGGGGCCCGGGGGCCCCCCCGCCCCGCCGCCCCCCGACGCGGGTGCGCGAGGGCTCAGGATTGATCACGTCTGAGCCGGGAGTTTCTCGGGGCCTCCGCGAGGACCGGACGAGGGGGGGCGCGCGGTCGCGTTCGAGCCCCGAATCTCCGGACTGCGCGCTGCGCGTGCGATCGAATTCGATGGCGCGCGCAGCGCGCACCCTCCTCGCCTCCCGCTCTCCCCGTCTCCCGGCGGCGTTCGCGCGGAGAGACGCAGCCCGAACCACGCAAGAGGATGGCGCACCGCGATCGCGACGTCGCCTCTCGAGCCCGCGGTGCGCGCGAGAACGAGTCGGGAGACGAGGAGGTGAGGAGGCGAGGAGAGTGCGCCCGCCGCGCGGGCGTGGGGATCGATCGAATTCGATCCCTTCTCGCCTCCTCGCCTTCCCTTCTCTCGGCGCACCCACGCGAGACGCGAGCCGCGCATCGGCGCTCCCGCCGAGCGCGCGCTTCGTGCCGTGCGTCGTTCGGAGCGCGCACGAAGGTCGTCCGACCGGAGCCCCCTCATGGCCGCGAGGCTCACAGACAGCAGAGGCTTCCCGTCCAGTGCCCGCCGCTCGAGGTGCACGCGGACGCGGAGCCGCTCGTGCAGCTCGTCGCGCCCTCGACGCAGCAGAGGTCGCCGGTCCAGTGCTCGACGGCGTCGCTGCAGCTCGACGCGACGCCGGGCACGCACAAGCCCGGCGCGACCAGGCAGCAGAGGTCGCCGGTCCAGCGCTCGACGGAGTCGGCGCAGCTCGACGCGACGCCCTCCACGCACTGGCTCGCGTTCTCGACGCAGCACAGGTCGCCGGTCCAGTGCTCGCCGGGCGACGCGCACGACGACGCGACGCCCGGCACGCAGAGGCCGCTCGCGGTGAAGCAGCAGTACCGGCCGGTCCACTCCTCGACGGAGTCGGCGCAGCTCGACGCGACGCCGTCGACACACGTGCTCGCGCCGGCCACGCAGCAGCGGTCGCCCGTCCAGGACTCGGACGGGTCGCTGCACGAGCTCGCGACGCCGTCGACGCAGATCCCGGCGGAGCGGAAGCAGCACGCGTCGCCCGTCCACACCTCGCGCGAGTCCGCGCACGAGCTCGCGACGCCCTGCACGCACGCGGACGCGCTCGCGACGCAGCACGCCGAGCCCGTCCACGACCCGCCGCGCGAGGTGCACGAGCTCGCGACGCCGTCCACGCAGAGCGTCGCCGTGCCGCCCCCGGGCGCGAGGCACTCGCCGAGGGTGCAAGTTCCCGTGCACAGTCCACAGCTCCCGCCGCAGCCGTCGCTCCCGCAGAGCGCGGCGCCGCAGCTCCGCGTGCAGCCGGCGTCGATGCCCGCGTCGGTCCCGGCGTCGAAGCCCGCGTCGCGCCCCGCGTCGAAGCCCGCGTCGGTCCCGGCGTCGAAGCCCGCGTCCATCGGGGGTGGGCCGGCGTCCGTGCCGGGGGAGCCCGCGTCGAAGCCCGCGTCGGCGCCCGCGCCCGCGTCGGCGCCCGCGTCCGCCTCCGCGCTCGCGTCCGCGCCCGCGTCGGTCGCGGCGCCCGCGTCGAGCGGGCGCGCCGCGCAGCCGAGGTCGACGTCGCACACGGTCCCCGGCGCGCAGCGCGTGTCGTCGGTGAGCGGCTCGCACGCGCCGTCGCGGCACAGCCCGCGCACGCACGGGATCGTGGTCGCGCAGTGCGCGTCGACCTCGCAGCTCGCGCAGCCCTCCTCGAGGGACAGGCAGCTCGGCGGGACGCACACCCCGCCCTGGCACTCGGTCGCCGCGACGTCGCCGCCCGCGCGCGGGCACGTCACGCCGCGGCACGCGCTGCTGAGGAGCACCACCACCACGCGGCTCGCGGTGAGCGCGATGGCGACCCGCCGCGCGGTGAGCACGGCGCCGTCGGCGTCGAGGAGCTCCACGCGCACGACGTGATCGCCCGGCGTGAGGCTCGCGAACGTGGCGACCCGGCGGCCGCGCGCGTAGTCGTGGCTCCGCAGGGCCGGGGCCTCTTCGCTCCGGATCGGGACGCCGCGCGCCTCTTCGAGCACGCTCCGCACGGCGACGAACGCGTCGCCCGGCGCGAGATCGGTCCGGACCTCGACCGAGAGATCGGCGCCGCCGGCCTCGCAGCCGAGCGTGAGCAGGAGGACGAGCCAGGGCCGACGCACGCGGGGATCATACCGCCGGACCGCGCGCGCCGACGACGCGGCCGCTACTCCTCTTCGTCCCTCGGCGCGTCGAGCGTCTCGACCGGGCTCTCGGTCGCGGCCTCCTCGCCCTCCTCTTCGCTCGGCGCATCGAGCGTCTCGGCGGGGCTCGGCTCGATCCCGTCGGGGACCCCGCGCGCGAGCTCCCCCGGCGTGGCCGCGCGCACCTTGAGCACCTCCGCGATCAGCCGCACGGTGCGGCCCGCCCACGGGTGGTCGAGGCACACGCGCACGTGGTGGCGACCCACCGCGACGACCCACGCCGGGAACGCGCGCGCTCCCTCCTCGATCTCGATCTGCGCGCCCACCGCCGGCACCGAGGACGGCGCGAACGCGTCGATCGGGATCGCGCGATCCGCGTCCGCGCGCTTGGGCCCGACGATCTCCTCGGGCGGCAGATCGCTCTCGAAGCGCGCGCCGACCTCGCGCCCCGCCAACGCGGCCTCGAGCGCCTTCGGGAGCGCGCCGCGCCCGTGCAGGTACACGAGCGGCTCGCGCGCGGTCGACTCCTCGAGCACGGCGCCATCGTCGCCGGTGAGCTTCAGCTCCACCGCGACCACCTTGTCGGCCATCACGCGGCCCGCCGCCTCGCGCGTCTTGCGGCTGCGCTAGCACGCGCGCGCGAGCGGAAGCAACGTGAGCGGTGCCTCAGGGCGGCGGAGGGTGCACGCCGGTCACGGTCCACCGCCAGAGGCACCCGGCGACCGGGGTCTCCTCGCGGCGCGAGCGAGGGAGCGAGACCCGTGTGTGAAGCGAGTAAGTCGAGTTGCAGGGTGCGGGCTCGTCTGGAGCCCGAGCGCCTCGTCCGGTAGCCTCGGGCCCGTGCGTGGGCTCGCGCCGCTCGGCCTCCTCTTCGCGCTCGGCTGCACCGGGCAGGCCACGCTCGTGGTGCAGGTGCGGACCGACCTGGCCCCGCTCGCCGAGCTCGCGTCCGTGGAGACGCGGATCGGCGAGGACGTGCACAGCTGAACACGCCCGCCAACGAGGAGACGCCCGACTTCTTCGACGGCGGCCGCGCGATCGTCTTCGCGTCGGACCGCGATGGGTCCGGCGCGCTCTACGTGGCCCGCCGAACCTGCGCGCCCTGAGCCTCAATGGAAGTCCCGCGAGCGCGGGACCTCGCCGCGCAGATCGCCCGCCGGCTCGGACAGCCGCTCGGCGATCAGGTGCACCACCCCGTGCTCCCGCTGGAGCTCGCCGTGCACCTCGAGCACCGCGGCGCTCTTCGCGATCGTCTCGAAGCGGTCGAACACGTCGCGCCACACCACGAGGTTCACGAAGCCCGTCTCGTCCTCGAGGGTCATGAACGTCACGCCCGACGCGGTGCCCGGGCGCTGCCGGCAGATCACCATGCCGACGTACGTCACGCGCCGCCGCGCGGGCATGCGGTTCAGCGACACCGCGTCGGGGATCCCGCGGGCCGCGAGCCCCGCGCGCAGGCGCATCATCGGGTGCCCGCGCGCGCTGTGGAGGCTCGTGGCGTAGTCCCAGCTCACCTCGTCGTGCCCGCCGAGCCGGCGGAACCGCGGGAGCGCCTCGGGCTCCGTCGGCGGCGCGAGGTCGAGGCCCGCGCGGTCGTGCGCGAGCAGCCCGCGGATCGCCCACAGCGCGCGCCGGCGATCGTGGCCGAGCGACTCGAACGCGCCCGCCTCCGCGAGCGCGAGGAGCGGCCGCTTGCCGAGGCCCGTGCGCCGCGCGAGGTCGGCGAGGTCGCGGTAGGGCGCGGGCCCCGCCTCGAGCCGCTCCCGCTCGCGCTCGCCGAGCCCCTTCACGAAGCGCAGGCCCATGCGCACCGCGTGGGGGTGCGGGCCCGCGTCCGCACGCTCGAGCGAGCACTCCCAGCCGCTCCTCGACACGTCGGCGGCGCGCACCTCGACGCCGTGGCGCTTCGCGTCCTCGACCAGCGTCGAGGGCTGGTAGAAGCCCAT
>JAYRVK010000463.1:0-4330 GCA_041918555.1 Sandaracinaceae bacterium | reverse complement strand
CGCGACCGCGGCCCCGGGCGAGGTCGACTTGGCGGCGAGGCGCGCGTCGAACGAGAGCCCCCCCGCCGCGTTCGTCGGCGCGTCGTCCTCGAAGTCGAGCGCGGCCGGCGGGGGCTTCACCGGCTCGGCCGGCTTCTCGTAGCGCTGCTTGGGCGGCGGGATCTCCTTGGCCCCCGGGATCCCCGCGAAGCCGCCGAGCGTCTTCTGGATCTTGGCCTTGGCCGGCGCGCGCGGCGCGGGCGGGATCACCTCGGGCGTCGGGACCGCCATCGCGCGGAGATCGCGCCCGTTCATCAGGTTCGTCGGCTCGTCCTCGAACGCGTTGTAGAACGCGTCGGACTTCGGGACCTCGGGCGTGAACTCGATCGGCGCGGTGAGGGACACCTCGCTCGAGTCGACCTCGTAGGCCTCCTCGGACGAGGGCTCGGGCGGCACCGGCTCCTCGCGGCTCAGGTTGCGCAGGTGATCGGTGAGGTCGTGGCGGATGACCGTGCGCTCCTCGGGCGGCGGCGCCTCGACCACCGGGGGCTCGTAGGTCGCCTGCGTCTGCGTCTGCCCGCCGCCGCCCTCGTCACCGGCCCCCTCGGACACGCGGTCCAGGCGCTTTGCGCGATCGAGGAGGAGCTGCACCGCGCGGTCCGACGGATCGATCGCGCGCGCGCGCTCGAGGACCTTGGCCGCGCGCCCCGGATCGCCCCGCTTGAGGAGCACCTCGCCGAGCCAGCGGAACGGCCCCTTGCTCGCGGGCAGCACCCGCGCGGACTTCAACAGCGAGGCCTGCGCGCCCAGGAGGTCTCCCGCGGCGAGCCGGGCGCGTCCGTCGAGCAGGAGCAGCTCGCCCTCCTCGGGCCGATCCTTGAGCGCCTTGCCGACGACCTCCTGGGCCTCGGGCGTCCGCCCGGCCGCGAGGAGGTCCTCGATGAGGGGGATCGGGTTCTCGTCTCCGCCCCGGGTCCGGTAGCGAAGGAGACGCGTATCCAGGTTCGCCGAACCGACGCCGCCCGTGCTCACGACGGCGCGATGGTACCAGACCCGTAGCCAGATCGTTGATCCTCAATCAGGGTCTTCGATACGCCAGGCTCCGTCCTCCCGGACGAACTGCACGCGGAAGCGATCGCCGTAGCTCATCGTCGCGCGGTCGCCGACCTCCTCGATCGGATCGTCCATCGCGGCGCGCAGGTTGACGAGGAGGCGCTCGACCTCCTCGCGGCCCTCCCCCTCCCACGTCTCGCGCATCCGCTCGACGGTCATCCCCTCGCGATCGGCCTCCGGGATCAGCTCGAGCACCACGTCGTAGCGCCGCCGCTCCATCGCGCGCACGAACGCGCGCAGCGCCGCGCGCGGCGTGCCGCGATCGTAGAAGTCGACGACGTCGGAGACCACGCGCCACTGCCCGTCCTCGCGCACCATCCGCAGGCTCTCGCCCTCCCCGTACGCGACCACCGCCTCCTGCTCGGCCGGGCCCGTGCGCTCGGACAGCGCCCGCGCGGTCTGCTGCACCTCGGCGCGGTAGTCGCGGAAGAAGCGGCGGAACTCCTCGGGGCTCACGCGCTGCCGGTAGGACTCGCTCATCAGCGAGTAGGCGTCGTCGATCCGCCCGTCGCGGAGGGCGCCCGAGAGCGCGGCGACCGTCCCCTCGGGCGTGGTGCCCGCGTCGAGGGCCGGGCAGCCCCCGAGCGCGAGCGCCACGACGAGCCAGGGCCACGCGATCCGCATCGCGCGGAGGTCTATCACGGCGTGGGTCGCCGGCGACGCGTCGTGCCGCCACCGCCGCCCGCGTCCTCTCCCTCGTGCAGGATCGTGAACTCGACCCGCCGGTTGAGCGCCTGGCCCTCGGGGCTGTCGTTCGGGGCGACGGGGTTCTCGAGCCCGTAGCCGCGGTAGTCGAGCCGCGCCCGCGGCACCCCGCGGCCGACGAGGTACTCGACCACGGCGCGAGCGCGCCGGTACGAGAGGTCGAGGTTGTAGCCCGGCACGCCCTGGTTGTCGGTGTAGCCGTCGACCCGGATCCGCAGCGCCGCGGGGAGGTCCTGGATGGTGTCCGCGACCTGATCGAGCATCGGCATGGAGACCGAGCGGATCGTGTCGCGGTCGTAGTCGAAGTAGATGCGCTCCGAGATCAGGATCCGCGTGTCGGTCACCGTCACCGAGGGCCCGTCGGGCCCGGGCTCGGGGCAGCCGTCGTCGTCCTGGTAGCGGTCCGCGTCCTCGGGCTCCATCGGGCAATCGTCGACGCCGTCGGCGATCCCGTCGCCGTCGTTGTCGGGCTCGGGGCAGCCGTCGTCGTCGTCGTAGCCGTCGCGATCCTCGGACTGCGTCGGGCACGCGTCGGTCGCGTCGAGCACCGCGTCCGCGTCGTTGTCGGTGTCGGGGCAGCCGTCGTCGTCCGCGAAGCGATCCGCGTCCTCCGCGTCGTTCGCGCACTCGTCGACCTCGTCGCGCAGCCCGTCCGCGTCGTTGTCGGGATCGGCGCAGAAGTCGCCGTCATCGAAGCCGTCGAAGTCCTCGGGACCGTGCGCGCACGCGTCGCCCTGCTCGGTCGCGAACCGCACGCTCGCGAGCCCGCGGAAGAGCGGCGCGCCCGCGCCCGCCAGGATCGAGGTCCCCCCGCCGAGCTCGATCGAGAGCCCGCGGACCGGCCAGATGCGCACGCCCGCGTCGACCTCCCACGGCACGTCGTAGCTCTGCACGTCCTGGTGCCCCGCCACGCCGATCCGCAGGTTGCTCTCGCCGATGAGCTCGAGCTCCTCGATCACCGGCACGCTAAGCCCGACCGCGAGCGCCAGGTCGTCGTCCTGCTCGAAGCCCGCGATGGAGCGCCGCTGCCGGAACCGATAGCCGAGCTCCGCCGCGATCGTGAGCGGCCCCGGATCCCACGCGGCCGTCACGCTCGGCGTCGCGACCCAGTACTCCATCCCGAGGTAGTTGTTGAAGTCGCCCGTCGGGAGCTGCGCCACGAGGCGCGCCGCGAGCGCGAAGTCCCCGCGCAGGATCGGGATGGTCGCGCTGAGCCGCAGGTCCGCGAGCCCCGCGTTCGTCGAATAGCCCGCGTAGGTGACCATGCTCGGGTCGTCGGCCGCGCCGTCGGCGGCCTCGACGATCCCGACGGGCACCGCGAGCCCGAGCTCGATGAACTCGAAGAGGCCGAGCGCCGCGTACGCCTCGAGCTGCGCGAGGTGGCTCACCACCGCCTGCTGCTCGAGCACGACCACGCCCTCCGAGACCGACTCGAAGCGCGTGAACGGCTGGTTCGCGTAGCTCACGCCGATCCCGAAGACCGCGTTCAGGTGCCGCGGCACCGTCGGCCGCGCGATCGTGAACGTCGTCCCGCCCGCCGCGGGGGGCAGGTACAGCTGCAGCTCGAAGCGCCGCTCCTGCGCCGCGGCGGTCGTGCCCGCGAGCCAGAGCGCGAGCGCCGCGCCGAGCGCGAGGCCGATCCGACGTGGAGCCCCCGGACTCCCGAAGCGAAGCACGCCGCGATCGTAATCCCGCCGGGACCGATGGGGATAGTCTTCGTTTTTCCCGAGCTGTATCGTGCGCCGCATGTTCGTGGTGGCCTGCTCCGGCTTTCCGATCGCGGTGAGCCGGTACCTGAACGAGTTCATGGCGGTCGAGATCTCGGACACCGAGCTCGGGATCCCCGGCATGGGCACGATCCGGCGCTGGCAGCGCGAGGCCCCGGACGGCTTCGTCTTCACGGTCCTCGCCCCCGCGGAGATCGGCGCGTCGGGCTTCGCCGAGGGCGGCGCGACGGACCAGGCGGTCAAGAACATCCTCTCGTTCGCGAAGAAGCTCAGCGCGCTCTGCGTGGTGTTCCGCGTCCCCGAGGAGCTCGAGTTCAAGCGCCCGCACGCGCTGCGCGCGAAGGCCGTGCTCGGCTCGTTGCCCAAGGGCGCGCCGCAGGCGGTGCTCGACGCGCCGCACTGGCCCAAGGCGCAGGTCGACAAGATCTGCGAGGCGACGCGCGCGATCCCCGCGCGCCCCGCGCTCGAGCTCGCGCAGGCGCCGGAGGGCGCGATCGCCTACCTCACGATGCCCGGCCCCGCGGGGCACCGCTCCCGCTACGACGAGGACGCGCTCGACGAGCTCGCGGCGATCTGTAAGCGCTCGACGGCCAAGACGACGGTGGTGGTGTTCCGCAACATCGACATGGAGGCCAACGCCAAGCGGCTCACCGCGCTGCTGTCGGAGTGAAGGACCGTCGATTAATCGCGTCGGCGATGGATCGCGGACGGAGTGAGGTGCGCCTCCGAAGCCCCGCTGCGCGGGTCTTCTGCGGCGGCTCCGCGAGCCCGCTGCGCGGTCTCGCTTCGCACGCGCCGAGCCCCTT
>JAYRVK010000462.1:0-4252 GCA_041918555.1 Sandaracinaceae bacterium | reverse complement strand
CTTCCGCAGCTCCGCGATCGCCTTGTCGTAGTTGCCCTTACCCAGCTGCTTCTGGGCGGCCTCGAGGACCTTGGTGCGATCGACGACGCTCACGTGGCGGCGGTGGGCGCGGCCCGCCCTCCTTCAGTCACCATGAAGGGTACACGCATACCCTCCGATGGGGGCTCGGGTCAGGGGGCAAGTGTAAGAGGCCGGTGCGAGGGGGGTCAAGCGGCCCGACCACCGCGCAGCCGCTCGAGGAACTTGGTCGACAGCCGCCCCGCTCGGAAGTCCGCGTTGGCCATGATTTCCAGGTGTAGGGGCACGTTCGTGCGGATGCCACCGATGAGCGTCTCGCCGAGCGCGCGCTGCATCTTACGGATGGCCTCGGGCCGGCTCTTGCCGTGCGTGATCAGCTTCAAGAGGAGCGAGTCGTAGGCCGACGGGACGCGCCAGCCGCCGTAGATCCCCCCGTCGACCCGTACGCCCGCGCCGCCCGGCGGGTGGTACTCGGTGATGCGGCCGGGCCACGGCGCGAACGTCTCGGGGTCCTCGGCGTTGATGCGGCACTCGATCGCGTGTCCGTTCATCACGATGGGCCGGTCGCGCGGGATGCTCAGGCCCTCGCCGCTCGCGATCCGAATCTGCTCGAGGACCAGATCGACCCCGGTGACCTCCTCCGTCACCGGGTGCTCGACCTGGATGCGCGTGTTCATCTCCATGAAGTACAGGTTCTCGCGCTCGTCGAGCAGGAACTCGAGGGTGCCCGCGCTGCGGTAGCCGCTGTCGCGCATCGCGCGCTCGACCGTCGCGGTCATGTCGCGGCGCAGCTCCTGGCTCACCGCGACGCTCGGCGCCTCTTCGAGGAGCTTCTGGTGCCGCCGCTGGATCGAGCACTCGCGCTCGCCGAGCACGCGCGCGTCGCCCGCGCCATCCGCGATCACCTGGAACTCGATGTGCCTGGGCTCCTCGACGAAGCGCTCGAGGTAGAGATCGCCGTTCTTGAAGCCCGCCACCGCCTCGGCCTGCGCCTGCGGGAACACGCGCTGGAGATCGTGGGCGTTGCGCACGATCTTCATGCCGCGCCCGCCGCCGCCGGCCGAGGCCTTGAGGATCACCGGGTAGCCGATGTCCTCGGCGCGCCGCACCGCGTCGTCGGCGTCCTCGAGCACCGCGGTGCCCGGCAGCAGGGGCAGCCCGAGCGAGGTCGCGAGCCGGCGCGCGGGGACCTTCTGCCCCCACTGCTGCATGTCGCGCGGCGAGGGGCCGATGAAGGTGAGCCCGCATTGCTCGCAGATGTCGGCGAATTCCGCGTTCTCGCTGAGGAAGCCGTACCCCGGGTGGATCGCGTCGGCGCCCGAGATCTCGGCGGCCGCGATGATCGCGGGGACGTTGAGGTAGCTCGCGGCCGAGGCCGCCGGGCCGATGCACACCGCGCGATCCGCGAGGCGGACGTGGAGCGCCTCGGCGTCGACGTCCGAGTGCACCGCGATCGCTTCGATCCCGAGCTCGCGACAGGCCCGGATGACCCTCACCGCGATCTCGCCGCGGTTGGCGATGAGGACCTTGCTCAGCACGTCAGCTCTTCTTGACTTTGAACAGCTTGTCGCCGAACTCGACGGGCTTCCCGTTCTCCACGAGGATCTCGACGATCGTCCCGCCGACCTCGGACTCGATCTCGTTCATCAGCTTCATCGCCTCGACGATGCAGAGCACGGTGCCCGCGGCGATCGACTGACCGATCTCGACGAACGCCGCGGCGTCCGGCGACGGCGCGCGGTAGAAGGTCCCGACGAACGGCGAGGTCACGAACACCACGCTCGGGTCGTCGACGGGCGCCCCGTGGGGCGGGACCGCGCTCGGCATCGGCGGCGGCGGGATCGAACCCGGGGGCAGGATGCTCGGCGCAGCGGACGCCAGCATCGCCACGGGCGCGCCGGCGATGGCCTCGTCGGGCCCGCGCTTCAGGCGGATCCGCTCCTCCGGCGTCTCGATCTCGAGCTCCGCGACGCCGAGCTGCTTCATCGCCTTCATCAGCTCGCGCAATTGCTTGATGTCGATGTCCATCCCTCAGCCGACTCCTCTGGGCTCCCGGAGATAGTCGATGAGGCCCCTCAAGCCAAGCGCATAACTGTTCGGGCCGAACCCGAGCACGACCCCCACGCAGACCGCGGCGATCCGGGAGCGGTGCCGGAAGGGCTCCCGAGCGTGCACGTTCGAGAGGTGCACCTCGACGCACGGTTTTCCCGCCGCCGCGATCGCGTCGCGGATCGCCACCGAGGTGTGGGTGTACGCCGCCGCGTTCAGGACGATCCCGTCCCAGTCCTTGCGAGCCTCCTGGATCCACTCGACGAGCTGGCCCTCGTGGTTCGTCTGCCGGCTCGCGACGAGCGCGCCGAGCTCGAACCCGAGCGAGGAGAGGTCGGCCTCGATGGTGTCGAGGTCCGCCGATCCGTAGATCGCCGGCTCCCGCTCGCCGAGCAGGTTCAGGTTCGGTCCGTGGAGGACCAGGATGCGCAAGAGGGTTTGCGCCATCGAGCGGCCCGGCTCAGGTCAGCTCGCTGAGGAGTCGGCTGCTGGCCGTGCGGAGGAGGAAGCGCGCCTTGCCGAAGTTGCCCTGCGGGAGGAGCGTGATCGCGACGAAGTACTCGTCGTTGATCACGCGCATGACCGTGGTCATGTGCTCCGCGCGCACCGACACCTCCTCGGCGCTGCCCGCCTCGAGGAGCTCGGCCGCCTTCTTGATCTCCTTGAGGATGACGCTGAACTCCATGCCGACGGTCTCGACGTCGACCGGCCGCTCCGCGTTCTCGCGGACGTACTGATCGACCGGGATTCCGTCGAAGCCCATCAGGAGCGCGGCGACGCCCCCCTCGGTCCGATCCACGACGTCTTGCAGAACCTCTTTGAACATGCGGCCTCCGCCCGGCCGATCACTCCACGGACCGCGGCAGGGGTCAAGTTTGCTCTTCGCCGCCCGCGCGCTCCCGATCGTCGAGCCGCTTGATGAGGACGATGCCGAGCACGCCCACGCCGAGGAAGATCACCCAGAACGGCCAGGTCGCCACGCTCAGAACTGCACGGGGTAGGTGACGACGAGCTGAGGATAGCTGAACGGCGGGACGGAGGCCTGGCGCGCGACGCGCGCGACGCAGGAGCGCTGCGGCGGGCTCCCGAAGTCGTTCGGCACCGTCGCCGAGGTCGCGCGCCCGCTCGAGACGAACGTGAAGCGGACGTTGGCGACGTGACCGGTGAGCTCGGGCGCGCACTGCCGGAGCTGCGGGCGGATGGACTCGATGGCGGCGGCCACGTCCTGCCGGGTCGGCGTGGCGGGGAGGTCGCCGGTCGGGCGCGGCGCGCGGGTCGGGGTCTCGGCGGCGATCGCGGGGCCGTCGTCGACCGGGCGCGGCGTCGGGCGCGGCGCGACGGCGACCGGCTCGGGGCGCGGGCGCGGCTCGGCGACGGGCTCCGGGCGAGGCCGCGGGCGGGGTGACACCGCGACGGGCTCGGGTCGCGGCTCGAGACGCGGGTCTTCGGGCTCGTCCACCGGCTCGTCGACGACCTCGGCGATGGGCTCGACCACGGGCTCGTCGACCACGGGCTCGTCGACCACGGGCTCGTCGACCACGGGCTCGTCGACCACGGGCTCGTCCTCGAGGGCGACCGGCTCGGGCTCCGGCGTCGTTGGCGCGGCGGCGAGGGGCGCGGCCGGCGCCGACGGCCAGAGCAGGAACGCGACGAGCGCCGCGATCGCGGCCCCGACCACGAAGCCGATCCCGGCCGACATCGGCTCGAAGCCGCGCGATTCCTCGGCCGCGGGTGCCGCTGCCCTCGGCTCGAACGGGTTCGCGAGGTCGGGCGGGGGCGGCGGCATCGACGAGAGGAGGCGCGGCTCGCGGTCTTCGCGCACGGGGCCGGCGGCCTCCTCGCTCTCGAGCGGGACGGGGGGCCGCTTCGCCTCGCTCGGGATCGCGGGGGGGCGAGGCATCGGCGGCGGCGCCACCACGCGCTCGAGCACGCGCTCGGCGCGCGGCTCGACCGGCTCGACCTTGAACGCGACCGCGGGGTCGACCTCGTCGGGCCGCGAGAACACCTCCTTCGCGGGCGTCCGGACCTCGATCTCCGGGGACGACACGATCTCGAACTCCGAGGACGAGAGGCGCTCGACGTCCTGGACCTCGGGCTTCTCGAGCTCCGCGCGCGTGGTGACGATGGTCGGCGGGCCCTCGAGGGGCTCGGTCGGGCCCTCGGCCTTGGGCCGCGGCATCACGAG
>JAYRVK010000461.1:0-7714 GCA_041918555.1 Sandaracinaceae bacterium | reverse complement strand
CCTCGTCGCCGGTGGGCTCCTGCGCGCTCGCGCCGGCAGCGATCGGGAGGAGCGCGAGGGCGATCGAGAGCGCGCGCATGGAGCGCGGAGAATGCCGCATCGCGCGCGCGTGTCGAGCGCTCAGAGGGTGTCGATAAATCGATCGAGGCCAGGCCGTCGCGCAGCGACGGCCGTGGGCCGAGGGGGCCCCACGCAAAGCGTGGGGAGCGAACGCGCGCAAGCGCGTTCGTACTGGGGTTGGGGGCCCCAGCGCGATTCACTCGCGCTGGGGGAAGGGGGTGAAACCCCCGTCGAAAACTCAGCCCTTGAGGGCCTCGGCGCCGCCGATGATCTCCATCAGCTCGGTGGTGATCGCCGCCTGCCGCGCCCGGTTGTACTTGAGCGTGAGCTTGTCGATCATCTCGGCCGCGTTCTTGGTCGCGTTGTCCATCGCGGTCATCCGCGCGCCGTGCTCCGAGGCCACGGACTCGAGCAGCGCGCGGTAGACCTCGGTCTCCACGTACATCGGGAGGAGCCGGTCGAGCAGCGCGCGCTTGTTCGGCTCGTAGATGAAGTCCACCGCGGTCGCGTCCTCGCCCACTTCCTGGGGCGTGATCGGGAGCAGCGGCTCGACCACCACGTCCTGGCTGATCGCGCTCTTGAACTCGTTGTAGACGACGTACACCGCGTCGAGCTCGGCCTCAACGTCCTCGGGCGGCGGCGGGAGCTCGGCCTGGCCCGCCATCTCCTCCTCGAGGGTCGCGGCCTGGGTCACGGACTGCTCGCCGATCACCGTGCCGTCGCGCGGATCGCCGGGCTGGAACTCCGCGTCGATGCGGCGCAGCCCGCCCGCGGTGAACTCGCCGATCACGTAGCGGCCGATCTGGCCCGCCTTGTCGACGCTGAGGTTCTCGAACACGCCGGTGAAGTCCCGCCGGATCGTCGCGCCGCGCCGCCGGAAGAAGTCGCGGCCCTTGCGCCCGATCACCGCGAAGCTGACCTCGGCGCCCTCGGCCTCGAGCTGCTTCCAGCGCTTGAAGCCGGCCTTGCACACGTTTGCGTTGAACGCGCCCGCGAGGCCGCGGTCGCTCGTGAGCACCACGAGCAGGACCTTCTTGGGCTCGCGGTGCGCGAGCAGCGGGTGCACGTCCTCGTCGCCGGCGCGCGAGGCCACGGACGAGAGCACGTCCATCGTCTTGAGCGCGTAGGGGCGCAGCTCGGTGATCGCGAGCTGCGCCTTCGCGAGGCGCGCCGCCGCGACCATCTTCATCGCGCGCGTGATCTTCTGCGTGCTCTTGACGCTGACGATCCGCTTGCGAATCGACTTGAGGTTGGCCATCGGGCCTACTCCTCTTCTTCGACCTTCGGGGGCGCCTTCTTGGGCTCGGGCTTCTTGGGCTCGGGCTTCTTCGCCTCGGCCTTCTTGGGCTCCGGCTTCGCCTCGGCCTTCTTGCCGCCCTTGGTCTTCTGGCCGGCCTTGCCGGTGCCGAAGATCTTGGAGAAGTCCTTGAGCTCCTCGTCGAGGCGCTTGATGACGTCGTCGGAGAGCTTGCCGCCCTTGAGGATCATGTCGAGCACGTCGCGGCCGTTGGCCTCGAGGTGCATGTGCAGCTCCTGCTCGTACTGCCGGATCTTCTCGACCGGCACCTCGTCGATCCAGCCGCGGGTGGCCGCGTAGACGATCCCGACCTGGCTCTCGACGGCCATCGGGACGTACTGCCCCTGCTTCAGCACCTCGACGAGGCGCTGACCGCGCGAGAGCTGCTGCTGCGTCGCCTTGTCGAGGTCCGACGCGAACTGCGCGAACGCCGCCATCTCGCGGTACTGCGCGAGGTCGAGGCGGAGCGTGCCCGCGACCTTCTTCATCGCGCCGATCTGCGCGTTGCCGCCCACGCGCGACACGCTGATGCCGACGTTGATGGCCGGGCGGACGCCCGAGTAGAAGAGGTCGGACTCGAGGAAGATCTGCCCGTCCGTGATCGAGATGACGTTCGTCGGGATGTACGCCGACACGTCGCCGGCCTGCGTCTCGATGATCGGCAGCGCGGTCAGCGAGCCGCCCGAGTCGGGGAGCTTCGCGGCGGAGTGGCCCTTGCCCTTCTCCTCGGCGGCCTTCTTCGCGTGGTGCGCGGCCTCTTCGCCCGACCAGATCTTCTCGGCGCCGGCACGGCTCGGCTTCTCGCCGTCCTTCACGACGACCCACTCCTCGGCCATCTTCGCGGCGCGCTCGAGCAGGCGGCTGTGGAGGTAGAAGACGTCGCCCGGGTACGCCTCGCGGCCCGGCGGGCGGCGGAGCAGGAGCGAGAGCTGGCGGTACGCGACGGCCTGCTTCGAGAGATCGTCGTAGATGAGGAGCGCGTGGCGCCCGCTGTCACGGTAGTACTCGCCCATCGTGACGCCCGAGTAGGGCGCGATGAACTGGAGCGGCGCGCTCTCCGACGCGCCCGCGACGACGATCGTCGTGTAGGCCATCGCGCCGTGCTCCTCGAGCTTCGCGACGACCTGCGCGACCGTCGACTGCTTCTGGCCGATCGCCACGTAGAAGCAGAAGACGTCCTTGCCCTTCTGGTTGATGATCGTGTCGACGGCGACCGCGGTCTTGCCGGTCTGGCGGTCCCCGATGATGAGCTCGCGCTGCCCGCGGCCGATCGGGATCATCGCGTCGATCGCCTTGATCCCCGTCTGGAGCGGCTCCTTGACGGGCTGGCGCTGGATGATGCCGGGCGCCTTGATCTCGACGCGGCGCCGCGCCTTCGTCTCGATCGGGCCCTTGCCGTCGACCGGCTCGCCGAGCGCGTTCACCACGCGTCCGGTCATCGCCTCGCCGACGGGCACGTCGAAGATGCGGCCCGTGCGGCGCACCGTGTCGCCCTCGCGGACCTCGCGGTCGGACCCGAGCAGGGCCACGCCGACGTTGTCCTCCTCGAGGTTGAGCACCATGCCCATGAGGCCGCCGGTGAGCTCGACGAGCTCGCCCGCCATCGCGCTCTCGAGCCCGTAGATCCGGGCGATCCCGTCTCCGACGGTCAGGACGGAGCCCGTCTCCATCACGTCGATCGACTTCTCGTAGGAGTCGATCTGCTTCTTGATGATCTCGCTGATCTCTTCGGCGCGGAGCTGCATCGTCGTTCGTGTCCTCTAGCGCTCGCTCGCGAGCGCCGGATCGGTGGAGCGGAGGAGCTGCGCGCGCAGCCCCGAGAGGCGGTTCTTGAGGCTGCCGTCGAACACGCGGCCGCCGACGGTGGTCACCACGCCGCCGAGGAGCGACGGGTCCTCGCGCCGGACCAGGACCACGTCCTTGCCGGTCGCGGCCTTCAGCTTCGCCGCGAGGCTCTGGTAGTAGGCCTCGGGCAGCGCCTTGGCGGTCACCACCTCGGCGCGGATGCGACCGGCCCGGCGCTCGGCGAGGTGCTCGAACGCCGCGGCGATCTCGGGCAGGTGCGAGAGCCGGCGGCGATCCGCGAGCATCCGCATCGCGTTCCTCACGGTGGCGTGGCAGCGCAGCCGCTCGGTGAGCGCGTCGACGACCTTGCGCTTGGCCTCGGCGCCGAACTTCGGGTTCTGGAACACGTGCCGCAGCTCTTCGCTGGCGTCCCACGCGCTCGACAGCTCGGCGAGGTTCCGGGCGACCTCGGCGGTCGCCTTCTTCTCCTCGGCCAGCTCGTAGAGCGCGGTCGCGTACCGCTTGCCGACGGCCCCGCCGATCATGCCCGCACCTCGTCCTTCATCGAGCCCTCGAGGGTCTCGAGGTACTGATCGGCGAGCCGCGTCTGGTCGGCGTCTTCGACCTGCTCGGTGAGCACCCTCTCCGCGGCCGCGATCGCGGCCTCGATCGCCTCGCGCGTGAGGTCCGTGCGGAGCTGCTTCATCTGCTGATCGATCACGAAGCGGGCGTCCGCGCGCATCCGCGCCGCGCGCGCCTCGGCCTCGTCGATGATCCGATCGCGCTCGGTCTCGCCGGCCTGGATCATCTCCTTGCGCAGCTTGGCGAGCTCCTCGTCGAGGTGCTCGAGCCGCTCGCTGTAGTCGGCGTACTTCGCCTCGGCCGCCTCCTTGAGGTTCCTGGCCTCGACGAGCCCCTCCTCGACCGACATGCGGCGGTTCTTGAGGAACTCCGCGACCGGCTTGCGCGCGAGGAAGATCACGATCGCGAGCCAGAGGACGAAGTTGACGAGCTGCGCGAAGAACTGCTGCGCGTCGAAGTGGTGCGCCTCCGCGGCCTCCGCCTCGGCCGCCTCGCGCCACGCCTGATCGGCCGCGCCGCCGAAGGGATCGTCGCCCCACTCCTCGCCCCACTGAGCGGGGTCGTACTCGCCGTCGTCGACGAAGTCGCCCTGCGTCTCGTGGAGCGGCTCGCGCGCGAGCTGGCGCGGCGACTCGTCCTGTTGCGGAGCCTGGGCCGCGACGGGCGCGGCGAGCCCCGCGAGCACGAGGCCGAGCAGGAGCGCGCGCCTCACGACGCCACCCCCCGCCCGAGGAGCTTCTGGGCGATGTCCCTCGCGAGGGCCGGGGTCGAGGCCGCGATCTCGCGGCGGATGCGCGCGGCCTCTTCGGCCATCTTCGCGTCGGCCTCGGAGACCATCGCGTCGGTCTCGTGGCGGACCTTCTCGAGGAGCTGGACCTCGGTGCGCCGGGCCTCCGCCTTCATCTTGTCCCGCTCGACGCCGACCTCGGTCCGCACCCGGGCCATCTCGTCCTCGAACGCCAGGAGCTTGTCCTCGGCGTCCTTCTCGAGCTGCCGCGCCTCCTTCTTGGCCCCGTCGATCGCGGCCTCGCGCGCGTCGAAGAGGGCCATCATCGGCCGGAAGACCAGCGCGCGCAGGACGAAGAACAGGACGAAGAAGACCGCGACGTAGATCAGCAGCGTCGCGTCGACGTCGAGGATCGGGCTTCCTGACAGGAGCAGGGGGTGCATTCGGGCAGGCCTCGGGACCGGGTGGAGCGCGGCGGCGAAACCGTTGGAAACGCCTGAAAAAATGGGCCGTGACGCCGTGGGGCGCGCGCTATCTAGCAGTGGGGTCGGGGGGAGTCAAACGGCGGTCGGTCTCGACGGGCGGGTAGGGTCCTTCGGCGCGCCGGGCAATCCAGCGATCGCGCGGCAACCGCGGTCGGCTCCGGCCGATGAGACCCGAGCGATGCCCCCCACCCCGCACGACCTGCTGGTCCAGAAGACCCTCGCGATCACGGAGAACGCGGAGGGTGAGCTCCGGGCGCTGCTCCCGGCTGCGTTGTCGGTCCTGGTGGACTGGGCGACGCTGCGGACGGAGCGCGGGAGCTTCGTCGACGCCGACGCGCGCGAGGTGCGGACCGATCTCCTGTTCTCGGCGCAGATCGCGGGCCGTGAGGCTCTGCTCTACCTGTTGTTGGAGCACCAGAGCACGGTCGATCGGTGGATGCCCCTTCGAGTGCTCGTCTACATGACGCGCATCTGGACCGCGCGCCGCGAGGCCGGCGTCGATCGGCTCCCGGTCATCGTCCCGCTCGTCCTCCACCATGGCCCGACCGGCTGGACCGCGGGCCGTCGCCTCCGCGATCTCCTCGACGCCGACGACGCCGTGCTCGACGCGGCGCGGGATTCCATCCCCGACTTCGAGCTCCGCATCGACGACCTCGTGCGGCTCCCGGAGCGCGCGCTCCTCGAGCGGTCGATGACACCTCTCGCGCGGATCGTGCTGTGGGCGCTGCGCTCCGCACGCGCGGGCCACGACGCCGCGCTGCTCGACCGCTGGCTCGCGGAGCTCGCGCTCGCGCGCGCGACCGCGGGCCCCGAGGCGCTTCGTCTATCTTGCGGAGGTCGACGGGGGCGCGGAGCTGATCGAGGCCATCCTCGACGCCGACGACGAGGACGCCCGGGAGGTGGTGATGGGACTTCGGAAGCAGTGGGAGGACGCCGCGGAGGCGCGCGGGGAGGCGCGTGGCGAGGCGCGCGGCGAGGCGCGTGGCGAGGCGCGTGGCGAGGCGCGTGGAGAGGCGCGCGGAGAGGCGCGCGGAGAGGCGCGCGGGCGCGTCGAGCTCTTGCTGCGTCTGCTTCGACTGCGCTTCGGCGAGCTCCCTCGGGACGTGATCGAGCGCGTGGAGCGGGCGTCGATCGCCGAGCTCGATCGATGGGCCGAGCGGGTCCTCGCGGCGCCGGCCCTGCCCGACGTCCTCGACTGACGTCCCTTCCATGTCCCTCGCTCGGACGGAGGACGGTTATACTCGCGCCCCGATGCGCGCTCTGCTTCTCCTCGGCCTCGCGTTCGGGGTCTCGTTGCCGGCTGCGGCGCAGGCCCAGCACACCGTGGTCGTCGCGCCCTTCGCCGGCCGCGGGGGCACCACCGCGACCCGCGCCGTCGCGGACGCCCTCCGCGATCAGGCCGACGTCGTCTCGAGCCGCGCCGCCTCGCGCGCCGCGTCGCAGGCCGGCGTCGAGGGCACGGGCTCGAACGGCGTCTCCGAGCTCGCCGACGCGGTCAACGCCCAGCTCGTGATCACCGGCGAGGTCGAGACGACGAGCGCGGGGCGGAGCCGCCGGCGCCGCCGCCGCGCGCCCTCGCAGATCACCGCGCGCATGGTGGTGTACTCGGCGAGCGGCCAGGAGCTCGCCCGGGGCGAGGTCACCTATGCCTCGGGCCGGAGCGGCACGCCGGACCTCGTGGCCGAGGTCGGCGCGATGTACTCGCGCGCGACCGCCGCGCTCGAGGCGGCCAACGCGCCGCCGCCCGAGCCCGAGCCCGAGCCCGGCTGGGAGCCGGAGCCCGAGCCCGAGCCCGCGAGCGAGGCGCCCGCGGATGGCCTCGCGATCCTCTCGGGCTGGCTCGGCCTCGTGGTGCGCACGCGCGACGCCCTCGTCACGTTGACCCCCCCCGGCGAGCGCCGGTACGGCGCGACCTACGCGGAGCTCGGCTTCGCCCTGGAATTCCGGCCCTTCGCGAAGGAGGGCCACCTCGGCCGCGGCACCTTCGCGAGCTTCGACTTCTTCCACTCCGTGGGCCTGGGCTCGGTGGTGGACGACCCGATGATGAGCGCGGTGTCCACGAACTTTGCGCGCTTCCAGCTCGTGGCGGGCTGGCTCGCGCCGCTCGGCGACTCGGTCGAGCTCGGCGCCGGGATCGGCGGCGGCTACGAGGGCTACCACTTCTCGCCGAACCCGATCCTGCCGACGAGCGAGCTCGCGTACATCCGCGCGGCGGCGCGCGCGCGCGTGCGCTTCATGCAGGAGACCTTCGCGCTCGAGATCGACCTCGCGTACCGCGGCGTGCTCGGCAACGGCGACATCGCGGGCGCGTTCGGCGAGGGCGCCTCGACGCACGGCGTCGACGTCGGCGCCGGGCTCACGGGCAACCTCGCGCTCGTCGCCCAGCTCGGCTTCACCTGGGCGGTGCGCTTCGCGTACGTCGGCTACTTCTCGAGCTACTCCGGCACGGCGACCGACGCGCAGGGCACGAGCGGGAGCGAGCAGTCGATCCGCTTCACGCTGCTGGCCGGCTGGTCGTTCTGAGTTGGCCGAGGGGTCTGCGCGACCCCTCCCCCACGCGCGCTTCGCGCGGATGGGGCCCCTTCCCCGTTCGAACGCTGTGGGCGTTCGCTACCCGCGCGAAGCGCGGGGCCCCCACGCGCGCCGGGCGGCGCTGCGCGCCGACCTGCGCTCGATCCTCTCTCGGTCTCCGAGTCTCCGAGGGCGCTGCGCGCTACCGCTCCGTGCTCGCCCGCATGCGCTCGAGGGTGGCCTGGTCGCGCGCCGCGTTGGCCTCCT